>SCUH01000080.1 GCA_004298295.1 Betaproteobacteria bacterium
TGCCGATCGAGATCAGCAGCAACCTGCCCAATACGCGCTCGATCGCGGTGCTGGTCGAGAAGAACCCCTTCCCGCTCGTGGCCCGGTTCGACTTCCAGGAGGGCGCGGTGCCGTTCGTCAAGATCAACGCGAAGATGGGCGAATCGTCCAACGTGCGGGTCCTGGCGGAAGCCGGCGGCAAGTACTTCACGGCGTTCAAGGAAGTCAAGGTCACCATCGGCGGGTGCGGAGGCTGACATGGCAGAGCCGATGAAAATCCGTGCCACCCTCAAGGGCGATATGGCCGACGTGCGCGTGCTGATGGGCCACCCGATGGAAACCGGCCAGCGCAAGGACAGCGCCGGCAAGCTGATTGCGCTGCATTTCATCCAGGAAGTCACGGTGAAGCTGAACGGCAAGACCGTGATCGAGGGCCAGATCAGCCAGGCGATCTCGCGCAATCCGGTGTTCTCGTTCCGCGTCAAGGGCGCCAAGAGCGGCGACAAGGTCGAGATCAGCTGGCTCGACAACAAGGGCGACACGAATCGCACTGAAGCAGCGATCGCCTGAGGGGGCGGTCGGGGCGCAACAACCGAGGAGGAGGAAGAACATGCGCAGTCTTGCGGGCACCGCGCTGCTTGCGTCCGCGTTTGCAGCCGCGCCGGCGTGGGCGCAGCAGTCGCCATACGCCGAGTACCAGAGGATGGCCACCGAGAGCGCCCCGATCGAGCTGTTCGAGATCGCGGGCGAGGAACTCTGGAAGAAGCAGCAGGGTCCGAAGAACGTTTCGCTCCAGGCCTGCGACCTCGGCCAGGGTCCCGGCGTGCTGAAGGGCGCATACACGCACCTGCCGCGGTACTTCGCCGACGCCGACCGCGTCATGGACCTCGAGGCGCGGCTCCTGCACTGCATGATGACGCTGCAGGGCCGCAGCCGCGAGGAGGCGACCAGGCGCGTCTTCGGCAACGAAGACAAGGCTTCCGAGATGGAAGTGCTCTCGGCCTACGTCGCCGGCCAGTCGCACGGCATGCCGATGCGGCCCGGCACCGCGCACGCGAAGGAAAAGGCCGCCTACGATCTCGGCCGCAAGCTTTACTTCCACCGCGTTGGCCCTTGGGACTTCTCGTGCGCCTCCTGCCACGGCGAGGAGGGCAAGCGCATCCGCATGTCCGGGCTGCCGGTGCTGTTCAAGCCGGAGTACGCGCGGCCGCTCATGTCCAGCTGGCCAGCCTACCGCGTGTCCACCAGCAAGATCGTCACCCTGCAATGGCGCATGAACGACTGCTACCGGCAGATGCGCATGCCTGAGCCGCTTTTCGGCTCCGACACGACGGTGGCCCTGATCCACTACATGACGGTGACCGCGGAAGGCGTGGTGTACCGCGGCCCCGGAATCAAGCGCTGACAGGAGACGACGATGAGACGATTGCTGCCTCTTTCCATCGCCGCCACGCTCGCGGCGTGCGCCGCCCCGGGTCCGATCGGCGAGCGGCCCAGCGTCGCGGCGCAGGACCTGGAGAGCATCACCGCGCTGCTCAAGCGCGACTTCCGCGAGCGCGGGCAGGCGAAGATGGACCGCACCCAGCTCGACGAGGTGCAGCGCGTCTGCAACCTGAACGCCGACAACCCGCCCGAGTCGCTCGCCAAGCCGCTCGAGGAAGCGCAAATGAAGGCGATCAAGTTCCCGAACGGGAGCCTCATGGGGGACTGGAAGAACGGCGAGCGGATCGCGCAGAGCGG
>SCUH01000081.1 GCA_004298295.1 Betaproteobacteria bacterium
CAGCAGGCGCGTGCCGGCGGCGAGCTCGACGCGCGCGATGACAACGTCGTCGGCCGGATTGAGGCGGATCGTGAGCTCGGCAGCCTGCAGCATGGGGGTTCCTCCCGGCGGTCCCGGCAATCTTAACGCGGCGCGAGCAGCGCCGCCTGCCGCAGCGCTTCGAGCAGGCTGCGTTCATCCGCCCTTCCGGTGCCGGCGATGTCGAAGGCGGTGCCGTGATCGACCGAGGTGCGCACCACCGGCAGGCCCGCGGTGACATTGACGCCGAGATCGAAGGCGACGGCCTTCACCGGGCCATGCCCCTGGTCGTGGTACATCGCCACCACCAGGTCGAAATCGCCGCGCAGGGCGCGAAAGAACAGCGTGTCCGCGGGCAGCGGCCCCTCGACGCGCCAGCCGCGCGCGCGGCACAGAGCCATCGCGGGGACGATCTTGGCCTCTTCCTCGCCGCGGCCGAAGAGGCCGCCTTCGCCCGCATGCGGATTGATGCCGCACACCGCGATCCGGGGCTCTTCGATGCCGGCCCGCTGCAGCAGTTCGCGGCCGCGCGTGATGGTGCGATCGACCAGACCCGCGTCGATTTTCGCGACCGCGTCGAGCAGGCCGATGTGCGTGGTGACATGGATCACGCGCAGATTCGGCGCCAGCAGCATCAGCGACACTTCCCGCGTGCCGGTCAGCTCGGCGAGCAGTTCGGTGTGCCCGGGGTAACGGTGTCCGGCCGCGTTCAAGGCCTCCTTGTTGAGCGGCGCGGTGCAGATCGCGTCGATCGAGCCGGCGAGTGCGAGCGTGACCGCGCGCTCGACGTAGCAGTAGGCCGCTTCGCCCGCGAGCGGCGAGAGCACGCCGAACGGAAGGTCCTCGGGAACCAGGGCGAGATCGATGCAATCCGCGGTCCCAGGCTCATAGCGCGCAGCCTGGGGTTGCGCCACGGTCCGGATCGCGAGGTGGGTTCGCGTGAGCTGAACCGCGCGCCCGAGGCGCTTCGCGTCGCCGATGACGATCGGGCGCGAGCGCGCGTACACCTCGGCGTGCGCGAGCGCCTTGACGACGACCTCGGGACCGACCCCCGCAGGGTCGCCCATGGTGATGCCGATGCGCGGCCGGTTCATCGCATCTCCCGCTGCAGCCTGGCGACGCAACGCGTCAGCGTGTCGGGGCTGCCAAACGCACCCGCCTTGGTGCACACCAGTGCGCCGTCCGGCGTGATGCCGAAGGGCACTCCCGGTTCGATCTCTCCGAGCAAGCGCAAGCCGCTCACCCGCAGCGCGCCGAGCACTGCGCGCGCCGTCTCGCCGCCGGTCAGGACGTAGTGCGCGTGCGGCGCAAGCCGCGCCACCAGGCGGCCCAACCTGCGTGCGAGGGTCCTGTCGATCGCCTCGGGCATGCGGCTCGATTCTATCTGCAGCAGAACGTGGGCCGAGCGAGCGGGTTTGCTGCGTGAGAGCCGCTGCGCCTGCCGCGCCGACACCGGCGAAGCGCTGCCGACGGCGCTGACGACCGGGCGCGGCTCGATGGGTGTCCTTGCCGGACGCCGCCGGGGCAGCGTCCGCGCGAGCGCCTTGGCCAGGCCGGCGGAACCCACGAACAGCGGACGCGGGCGCATCGCGAGGCCGTGGCGCGCGATTGCGTCGAGCTCGACATCGGTCGCGGCGTCGAGGATCTCGATTCCTGACCTGGCGAGGGCTTCGCAGACCTCTCCGCCGAGCGCTTTGCGCTGCACGTAGACGCGCCCATTGCGCACGACCCGCCTCTGAGCGGGAAACGCGGGCGCAAAGATCACCGGGCGCCGGGGTCCGAGTGCGGCGCGCGCGGCGGCAAGCTCCGCGACGACATGGCCGCGCAGGGTCGAGTCGATCTTCTTGAACAGGATCCCGCAGCGCTGCGCCGCGCGGCCGGCCAGGGCCTCGCGCACGATCCGGCGCGCTGCGCGCTCGCTGCGCCGGCGCGTGTCCAGATCGATCGCTACGACCGCGGCATGCGGCAGCGCCCCGGCATCGAGCGCCACTGCGACGCGCGCAGCGCGGCCGAGGAACGCGGCGGCGCAGTCAGCGGCGCCGGTCAGGTCGTCAGCCAGAATGAGTACGCGGGCGATGGCTTCAGAAAAACCGTTTCGGCAGCCAGAGCACGATCTGGGGCACGTAGGTGCACAGGAACAGCGTGCCGAGCAGCGGCAGCAGCCAGGGCAGGATCGCGATCGTCGTGCGCTCGAAGGACAGCTTGGCGACCCGCGAGAGCACAAACAGCACCGTCCCCATCGGCGGGTGCAGCAGCCCGATCATCAGGTTGAGCACCATCACGAGCCCGAAATGCACCGTATCGATTCCGAGCTTGAGGCAGATCGGGATCAGGATCGGCACCAGCAGCGTGATCGCCGCCACCGGCTCGAGGAAACAGCCGACGAACAGCATCAGCAGGTTGGCCAGCAGCAGGAACATGTTCGGGTCCTGCGTGAAGGCGAGCACCCACTCGGCCACGGCATCGGTGATGCGTGTCACGGTGAGGAGCCAGCCGAAGATCGACGCCGCCGCGACGATGAAAAGCACCGCCGCAGTGGTCTCGATCGTGTCCATCGTGAGCTTCACCAGCCGCCGCCAGTCGAGCGTGCGGTACCACACCAGCCCGAGGAAGAGGGCCCAGAGCGAGGCGGCGATCGCGCCCTCGGTCGGCGTGAACACGCCCAGCGTCATGCCGCCGATCAGCATCACCGGAGTGAGCAGCGCCATCACCGCCGAGAAATCGAAAAGCTTGTCGAGCAGCAGCAGCACGGCAAAGGCGGCGATCACCGCCCAGCCGCCGGGCACGCCAAGCGTGAACAACAGCCAGGCCGAGCCCGGCACGCAGGCCACGGTGGCGATCTCGAGCGTCGCCTTGGCGAGCTTGGTCGCCGAGAAGGGCACGTCGCGGCCGTAGTTGCGCGTGTGCGCGAAGTAGGCCACGGTGGCCATCATCACCAGCCCCATCAGGATCCCGGGAACCACGCCGGCGAGGAACAGCTGGCCGATCGAGACTCCGGCCATCATGCCGTAGATGACGAAGGGCAGCGACGGCGGGATGATCGGTCCGACCGTCGCCGAAGCCGCCGTGACGCCCACGGCGAACTCGGTCGAGTAGCCATGGTCCTTCATGGCCTTGATCTCGATCGTGCCAAGACCCGCCGCGTCCGCGATCGCCGTGCCCGACATGCCGGCGAAGATCATCGAACCGACCACGTTGACGTGGCCGAGCCCGCCCTTCAGCCAGCCCACCAGGGCAAGCGCGAAGTTGTAGATGCGGTTGGTGATGCCGGCGGAATTCATCAGGTTGCCCGCCCAGATGAAGAACGGCACGGCGAGCAGCGGGAACGAGTCGACGCCGCCGTACATGCGGTGGATGATGACGAAATCGGGAATGTTTCCCGACAGCATCACGTACAGCAGCGAGGCGCCCGCCATGGCGATGGCGACCGGCACGCCGCCCGCCATCAGCGCGATGAACGCGCCCATCATGCCGGCGCCGGTCATTTCACTTCCTCGAAACCCTGTACGCTGGCGCGGTCCTCGAGGCCGAACTCGGGGCGCTCGAGAATGCTGTAGCCGGCCTTCCAGTGGCGCCGCGCGACCTGCAGCGAGCGCCAGAACATGAGCGCGAAGCCGAACAGTATGGCGCCGAAGACCCAACCCATGGGCAGGTCGACGATGGCCATGCGGCTGGAGCCGATGCGCTGGATCAGCAGCCAGGTCAGCCAGGTCGCATAGCCGAGAAAGGCCGCGCGCAGCAGGTCCACGGCGGTGCTCAACACCCGCCCCAGCGCGCGCGGAATCAGGCGATAGAAGTAATCGACTTGGATGTGGTTGTTCCGGCGCACCGACATCGCGGCGCCGATGAAGACCACCGCGACCAAGAAGTAGCGCGCGATCTCCTCGGTCCAGCCGGCAGGATCGTCAAGCACGTAGCGTGTGAACACCTGGTAGAACACGATCGCGGCCAGGATCCAGAACAGCGCGAACACGACCCAGTCCTCCCAGCGGTAGACGCCGAGGTCGACCGCCTCGTCCTCGACGTGGAACTGACCGTCATCGCCGAGGACGTGTTCCTGCCCGGTGCTCATCAATGGTTGTCCCGCGGCACGAAGGCGCCGCTGGCGCCGACGAGAAAATCCAGGTCCGCGCCCTGGTGCGCCTGCAGCACGTGATCGACGTAGAGCTTCCAGTAGCCGCGCGCGAGCGGCGGCGTCGGCCGCTTCCATCTTGCGCGGCGCCTGGCGAGGACCTTCTCCGGCACCCGCAGCTGCAGCCTGCGTTTGGCGACGTCGAGCTCGATCTGGTCGCCGTTCTCCACCAGCGCGAGCGGGCCTCCGGCGGCGGCTTCCGGCGCCACGTGCAGCACCACGGTGCCGTAGGCGGTGCCCGACATGCGCGCATCCGAGATTCGCACCATGTCGGTGACGCCCTTCTTCAGGAGCTTGGGCGGCAGCGGCATGTTGCCGACCTCGGCCATGCCGGGATAGCCCTTCGGTCCGCAGTTCTTCAGCACCATGATGCAGCTCTCGTCGATGTCGAGCCGCGGATCGTCGATGCGGGCGTGGAAATCCTCGATCGATTCGAACACCACCGCGCGGCCGCGATGCCGCAGCAGTTTCGGCGTCGCCGCCGAGGGCTTGATGATCGCGCCGTCGGGGCAGAGGTTGCCGCGCAGCACCGCGATGCCGGTGTGCTTCTTGAAGGGCTTTTTCAGCGTGTGGATGACGTCGCGGTTCCAGCACGGCGCGTCGCGGTTGTTGTCCCAGATCGTGCGGCCGTTGACGGTGAGCGCGTCGCGCTGCAGCAAGCGGTTTTCGCCGAGTTCGCGCAGCACCGCCGGCAGGCCGCCCGCGTAGTAGAAATCCTCCATCAGGTAGCGGCCGGAGGGCATGAGGTTGACGAGGCAATGCACGCCGCGCCCCATCCGGTCCCAGTCCTGCAGCGTGAGCTCGACGCCGATGCGGCGCGCGATCGCGATCAGGTGGATCACCGCGTTGGTCGAGCCGCCGATCGCGGCGTTCGCCCGGATCGCGTTCTCGAACGCGGGCTTGGTGAGGATCTTCGACAGGACGAGGTTCTCGCGCACCATCTCGACGATGCGCCGCCCGGCGGCGCGGGCGAGCACGTTGCGGCGCGCGTCCACGGCGGGAATCGCGGCGTTGCCGGGCATGCCGACGCCGAGCGCCTCGACCATCGACGCCATGGTCGAGGCCGTGCCCATGGTCATGCAATGGCCGTGCGAGCGGTGCATGCACGACTCGGCTTCGTGGAATTCCTCGACGCCGATCCTGCCGGCGCGCAGGTCCTCCGACATCGTCCAGACGTTGGTGCCCGAACCGATGTCGGTGCCGCGGTACTTGCCCGAGAGCATCGGCCCCCCGGACACCGCGATCGCCGG
>SCUH01000010.1 GCA_004298295.1 Betaproteobacteria bacterium
AGCTGCGGGTGCGGGAAGCGCTCGTCGATGTACTCGTTGATGATGTTCGACTCGTACAGGATCAGGTCGCGCTCGACCAGCACCGGCAGCCGGTTGTACGGGTTCATCACCGCGATGTCCTCGGGCTTGTTGTACAGGTCGACGTCGATGACCTGGAAATCCATGCCCTTCTCGTACAGCACGAAGCGGCAGCGGTGGCTGAAGGGACAGGTCGTCCCGGAATACAGTTGCATCATGGCGTTTTACTCGGCGAATAAGGCCGCACTGGCGGCGTGCGGCCGGGATTGGGGGTTGCCGCCTGGGTCAGTGAAGGTCTTTCCAGTAATTCCTCTTCAACGCATAGGCGAACACGAACAGGACGCCCAGCACGAACAGCACGATGACGCCGATGCGCTTGCGCGACTGCCCGGAGGGCTCGCCGACGTAGACCAGGAAGTTCACCAGGTCGCGCACCGCGGTGTCGTACTGCACCGCGCCGAGCGTTCCCGGGGTCAGCTCGCTCCAGCGGTATTCCGCTGCGACGTGGCCGGCAAGGTCCTTGACCTGGGCCACTTCCAGGGCGCGCTCGCCCTGCAGTTTCCAGAGCGCGTGCGGCATCGCTGCATTCGGGAACACCGCGTTGTTCCAGCCGGTGCTGGTCCTGGCATCGCGATAGAAGGTGCGCAGGTAGGTGTAGAGCCAGTCCGCGCCGCGCGAGCGCGCGATCACCGAAAGATCCGGCGGCGGCACCCCGAACCAGTCCTTGCCCTCCTTCGCGCCGAGTGCGACCTTCATCGTCTCGCCGACCTTTTCCGCGGGAAACATCAGGTTGTCGCGGATCTGCGACTCGCTCAGCCCGATGTCGGTCAGGCGGTTGTAGCGCATGAACTGCGCGCCGTGGCAGTTGAGGCAGTAGTTGACGAACAGGCGCGCCCCCGACTGCAGGCTGACCAGGTCGTTCGGATCGTGCGGCGAGCGGTCCAGGCGGTAGCCGGCCTCGGCAGCCGCGGCCGGCGCCAGCCAGGCGGCGAACAGCGCAGACGCGAAAGCGCAGACGAGCAGGAGTCGTCGCATGGTCCGGGCCCTCACGAGACCACCCGCTCGGGCACCGGGCGCGTCACATCGCGCGCCGTATACCAGGGCATCAGGATGAAGAACAGAAAGTAGATCACGGTGCACAGGCGCCCCGCCCAGGTGGCGATGTCCTTGGTATCGAGGAAGAAGGCATCGAAGCCGAACTGGCCCCAGACGGTCGTCGGCTCCGTGCCGAGATAGCCGAGGACCAGGAACACGACGACGAACGCCGCCAGCCAGGCCTTGTAGAGCGTGCCCCGGTAGCGCACCGACTTCACCGCGCCGCGGTCGAGCCACGGCAGAAATAGCAGGATCATCGTCGCCAGGCCCATCGCCAGCACGCCCGGGAACTGGGAATTGAACAGCGGCGGCACCGCGCGCAGGATCGTATAGAACGGCGTGAAGTACCACACCGGCGCGATGTGCGGCGGCGTCTTGAGGGGATCG
>SCUH01000082.1 GCA_004298295.1 Betaproteobacteria bacterium
GCCCTTCATCTCCTCGAGCCAGGACTTGTACTTGGTGTTGGACGGCGAATAGGTCACCACCACGCGGTAGCCGGCGTCGGACATCTTGGTCGAGATCGTTTCTCCCAGCCCGCCCATGCCGCCCGTGACCAGGGCCAGTCTCTGCTGCGCCATGATTTTCTGCCTCCGCTGCTTTCGCTGCAGGTTGGATCCAGTTTACACCATCACATCATGTGCATTCCGCCGTTCACCGAGATGTTGGCGCCGGTGATGTAACCCGCCTCCTCCGAGGCAAGAAACGCCACCACCGCGGCAATTTCCTCCGGTTGCGCGAGACGTCCCATCGGAATCGAGGCCACGATCTGGTCGCGCACCTCCTTGCGGATCGCCATCACCATGTCGGTCTCGACATAGCCCGGCGAGACCGTGTTCACCGTGACGCCCTTGCGGACCACTTCCTGCGCCAGCGCCTTGGCGAAGCCCGCCATGCCGGCCTTGGCCGCCGAGTAGTTGGTCTGGCCGAACTGGCCCTTGATCGCGTTCACCGAGGAGATATTGACGATGCGCCCCCAGCCGCGGTCCACCATGCCGTCGATCACCTGGCGCGTGACGTTGAAAACGCTGTTGAGGTTGGTGTTGATGACCGCGCTCCAGTCGGTTTCGGTCATGCGCTTGAACACCGAGTCGCGCGTGATGCCGGCGTTGTTCACCAGGATGTCGACGTTGCCGACCACCGCGCGCACGTTGTAGAACATCTCGGCGCAGGAATCGAAATGCGACACGTCGCCCTCCGCGGCATGCGCGCGCAGGCCATCCCCGCGCATCGCAGCCAGCCAATCCTCCTTGCGCTCGTATCCGGGCAGGCAGCCGGCGACGACGGTGTGTCCCGCGCGGGCGAGACGGCGGCAGATCGCGCTGCCGATGCCGCCCATGCCGCCGGTGACGAACACCACGCGCTTGGGCGCCGCGTCCACCCCCAGCCGGCCGTCGTTGTCCTGCTCGCTTACGCGCTGCACCAGATGCATCGACATGCTTTTGTCTCCCCGGGTTGTCGTAGTCGTTATGGTGTTACGGTGTTACGGGCGCTCGACGGCGAGCGCGACGCCCATGCCGCCGCCGATGCACAGCGATGCGAGGCCCTTCTTCGCGTCGCGCTTCTGCATCTCGTGCAGCAGCGTGACGAGGATGCGGCAACCGGAGGCGCCGATCGGGTGGCCGAGCGCGATCGCGCCGCCGTTCACGTTCACCTTCGAAGTGTCCCAGCCCATCTGGCGGTTGACCGCGATCGCCTGCGCCGCGAAGGCCTCGTTGATCTCCATCAGATCGAGGTCCTGCGGCTGCCAGCCGGCGCGCGAAAGGCAGCGCTTGGACGCCGGCACCGGCCCCATCCCCATGTATTTCGGATCGACTCCCGCCGAGGCGAAAGCCTGGATGCGCGCGATGGGCTTCAGGCCCAGTTCCGCCGCCTTGCGCGCGCTCGTCACGATCACGGCAGCGGCGCCGTCGTTGATGCCGGAGGCGTTGGCCGCGGTCACGGTGCCATTCTTGTCGAACGCGGGCTTGAGGCCCTGCATCGCCTCGAGCGTCGCGCCGTGGCGCGGATACTCGTCTTCGGCGAACACGACGGGCCCCTTCCTCGACGCGATCTCGAACGGAATGATCTCGTCCCTGAAACGGCCCGCCTTCTGCGCGGCTTCGGTCCTGTTCTGGCTCCTCACCGCGAACTCGTCCTGCTCCAGGCGCGTGACCGCGTACTCCTTGGCCACGTTCTCCGCCGTGACGCCCATGTGGTACTGGTTGAACGCATCCCACAGGCCGTCGACGATCATCGAATCGACCAGTTTCGCGTCGCCCATGC
>SCUH01000083.1 GCA_004298295.1 Betaproteobacteria bacterium
CGCGATGCGCTTGAGCAGATCCGGCTCGGGGCCGATGCTGAGCGGGAACAGGCTCGCCACCAGGACGAAGAACCCCAGCGTGAACAGCGGCTCGGACTTGCGCCGCGCGGCGAGCAGCAGGTCGCGCCGCACGACTCCGGCGATGGCGGCGCCGACCGACGGCTCGCTCATGCGAAGGCGAACACGCGCGGCGCCGCACGCAGTTCGATCGGCTGATGGCTGGTGAGCACCGCGATGCCGCCGTTGGCGAGGTGCGCGTCGACCAGGCCGGCAAGCGTCTCGGCCGCGCGCGCATCGAGCGAAGTGAGCGGCTCGTCGAGGATCCACAGGCGCCGCGCCGCGAGCGCGAGCCGCGCCAGTGCCACACGCCGCTTCTGGCCCTGGGAGAGCGCGCGCACCGGCAGCGCGTCGAGTTGCCCGACGCCGAGGGCGTCGAGCGCGGCGCGCGCCTGCTCGCGGCTCGCGGGCTGGCCGGCGAGCGCGGCCGCCGCCAGCAGGTTTTCCGAAGGCGTGAGGTCGTCCTTGAGCGCGTTGGCGTGGCCGCAGTAGGCGAGCGCCGCGCGGTAGACCTCGGCGAGCGCGGCGACCGGCTCGGCGTTCCAGCGCACTTCGCCGCTTTCGGGCCGCGCCAGGCCGCAGAGGATGCGCAGGAGGCTCGTCTTGCCGCTGCCGTTCGGCCCCTGCACGAACAGGCATTCGCCCGGTTCGAGCGTGAACGACACGCCGGCAAAGAGCCGGCGCGTGCCGCGAATGCATTCGATCTCGGTTGCACTGAGCATGTGGGTTGATGGGCCGGTGGCATTCTCGCCTGCGGGGTCCCGAAAACGTTGACCTCGGTCAACCGCGGCAGCGGGGCGGCACCACCCGGCACCCGCCGCAAATAGAATTTTCCCTTTTTCCTGAGGTATTTGCCACATGGAACTCGTTTGCCCCGCCGGGAGCCTTCCCGCGCTCAAGGCGGCCATTGACCATGGTGCGGACTGGGTCTACCTGGGCCTGCGCGACAATACCAATGCGCGCAATTTTGCTGGTCTGAACTTCGACCGCGCGGCGCTCGCAGAGGGCCTCGCCTATGCGCACGCGCGCCGCCGCAAGGTCCTGCTGGCGCTCAACACCTATCCGCAGGCCGCCACCTGGCAGCGCTGGACCGGGGCGGTGGACCTCGCGGCAGGCGCCGGTGTGGACGCCATCATAGTGGCCGACCTCGCGCTGCTCGATTATGCGCACCGCACGCATCCGGCGCTCGAACTGCACCTCTCGGTGCAGGGCTCCGCGACCAATTACGAGGCGATCAACTTCTACCACGAGCGCTTCGGCGTGCGCCGCGCGGTGCTGCCGCGCGTGCTGTCGCTGGCGCAGGTGGAGACGGTGGCGCGCAACACGCCGGTCGAGATCGAAGTCTTCGGTTTCGGCGGCCTGTGCGTCATGGTCGAGGGGCGCTGCGCGCTCTCGGCCTATGCCTGCGGCGATTCGCCCAACACCCTGGGCGCGTGCTCGCCGGGGCACGCGGTGCGCTGGGCGGAGACGCCCGCCGGGCTCGAATCGCGCTTGAATGGCGTGCTCATCGACCGCTATGCACCCGGCGAGAACGCCGCCTACCCGACGCTGTGCAAGGGCCGCTTCGAGGTCGACGGCGCCACCTACTATTGCATCGAAGAGCCGGCGAGCCTGAACACGATCGAGCTGCTGCCGCAGTTCCTGCAGGCGGGCGTGCGCGCCGTCAAGATCGAGGGGCGCCAGAGAAGCCCGGCGTACGTGGCGCAGGTCACCAAGGTC
>SCUH01000084.1 GCA_004298295.1 Betaproteobacteria bacterium
ACGACGGAGTTATCCGCCACGAACGCCACTAGGCGCGGCCTTTGGCAATCGCGCGCCGGACCTCGGCTCGGGAAATCCGAAGATTCATGCGCTTGCGCAACGCGCGGATGCGCCTGACCGCCTCGGCGCGAGCTTTGTTGCGCGTGCCTTCTTCGGCGCGCACCAGACGCGCAACCGCTCGCCCGCGCCGTGTCAGGACGACCTCCTCGCCGGACTCGACACGACCCACCAGCTCCGACAATCTAGACCGTGCGTCGTAAATGCCGATGCGTTCCATGGCGACTCCTAGCTAGCTGTACAGAAGCAATTCTACAAGGTTTGCGAAACTCTTGCGCTTAGCCCCAGATAGCTCTCGATCACGCGCGGGTTGGCGGCGAGCTCCGCGGCGCTGCCCTCGAGCGTGATCTGGCCGGTCTCCAGCACGTAGCCGCGATCGGCCACCTGCAGCGCGGCGCGCGCATTCTGCTCCACCAGCAGGATCGACACGCCGGCGCGCTTCAGGTCGGCGATGATGCGGTAGATGTCGCGCACCACGCGCGGCGCCAGGCCCAGGCTCGGCTCGTCGAGCATCAGCAGGCGCGGCTTCGCCATCAGCGCGCGCCCGAGCGCGAGCATCTGGCGCTCGCCGCCGGAGAGCGTGCCGGCGAGCTGCGCGCGGCGCTCTTGCAGCCGCGGGAAGCGCGCGTAGATCGCCGCCAGGTCGCGCATCGCGTCGCGCTCGCCGTGGCGCACGCGCTGGAACGCGCCCAGGCGCAGGTTGTCTTCGACGCTCAGCTCGCCGAACAGTTCGCGGCGCTCGGGCACCAGGCACAGGCCGCGCGCGACGCGCGCCTCGGTCGGCACGCCCGCGAGGTCGGCGCCCGCGTAGCGCACCGCGCCGCTCGAGGGCAGCAGGCCCATGATCGCGCCGAGCAAGGTGGTCTTGCCGGCGCCGTTCGGTCCGATCACGGTGACGACGCTGCCTTCTTCCATGCGCAGGCTGGCGCGATGCAGGCCCTCCACCTTGCGGTAGAAGACGCGCAGCTCGTGCACTTCGAGCAGCGCGCTCACTCGATGCCGCCCAGGTAGGCTTCCAGCACCGCCGGATTGCGCTGGATCTCGCGCGGCAGGCCTTCGGCGAGCTTCTCGCCGAAATCCATCACCACCAGACGGTCCACCAATCCCATGACGAATTCCATGTCGTGCTCGACGAGCAGGATCGTCATACCTTCGGCGCGGAGCTTACGGAGCAGCTCGGCGAGCGCCTGTTTTTCCGCAAAGCGCAGGCCCGCGGCCGGCTCATCGAGCAGCAGCAGCACCGGGTCGCCCGCGAGCGCGCGCGCGATCTCGACCACGCGCTGGCGGCCGAGCGGCAGGCTGCCGGCCGCCTGGTGCAGGTGCTCGCTCAGGCCCACGCGCTCGATCTGGCGTGCCGCTTCGGCCAGCAGCTGCGCCTCCTCGGCGCGCTCCAGGCGCAGCATCGCCGCGACGGTGCCCTGGCGGCCGCGCAGGTGCGCGCCGAGCGCCACGTTTTCCAACACCGACATCGCGCTGATCAGGTTGACGTGCTGGAAGGTGCGGCAGATGCCGCGCCGCGCGATCTCGCTCGAGGCGAGCCGGTCGAGGCGCTCGCCGCGAAAGCGGATCTCGCCGGCACCGGCGCGCAGCACTCCGGTGATGAGATTGAACATGGTGCTCTTGCCGGCGCCGTTCGGGCCGATCAGGCCGAGGATTTCGCCGCTGCGCAAGGCGAACGAAAGCCCGCTCACCGCGACCAGGCCGCCGAAGTGCTTTTCCGCGGCCTGCACCTCGAGCAGGGGTTCGCCCGCCG
Organism: Betaproteobacteria bacterium; assembly: GCA_004298295.1. Classification (GTDB taxonomy): domain Bacteria; phylum Pseudomonadota; class Gammaproteobacteria; order Burkholderiales; family SG8-39; genus 2-02-FULL-66-14. Next base: position 1,811 of record SCUH01000084.1, read on the forward strand.
GCGGCAGCGCGCGCCTGGCGAGTGCCGCCGCCGGCGCCACCGCGGGCGGCACCTTGGGCGCCGGAACGAGGCGCGCCAGCGCGGGCATGAGTCCGTCGCGGGTGCGATGCAACAGCAGCACCATGAGCACGCCGAAGACGATGATCTCGTAGCTGCCGCTTTGGCCGAAAAGCTTGGGCAGGATGTCCTTCAACCACTCCTTGAGCACGGTCAGGAGCGACGCGCCGACCACGGCGCCCCAGACCTGGCTCGCGCCGCCGACCACCGCCATGAAGAGGTAATCGATTCCGGCGTTGACGCCGAACGCCTGCGGGCTCACGAAGCGCAGGAAGTGGGCGTAGAGCCAGCCCGAGAGCCCCGCGAGCAGCGCCGCGTACAGGAACACCACGACTTTCAGCGACGCGGTGCGCACGCCGAAGCTCTCCGCCATGACGCTGCGAAAGCGCAGCGCGCGGATGGCGCGGCCGGAACGCGAGTCGAGCAGGTTCTGCGCGGCGATCAGCGCTGCGAGCGTCACGCACCAGATCAGGTAGTACGAGCGGCCACCGGTGTCGAGCGACCAGCCGAACAGCGTTACCGGGGGAACGTTGTCGATGCCGCTGTACTGTCCGAGGAACTGCAGGTTGCCGAACAGGTAATACAGCGCGATGCCCCAGGCGATGGTGCTGAGCGACAGGTAATGCCCCGACAGCCGTAGCGTGATGACGCCGAGAAACAGCGCCACCGCCGCGGTCACGGCGAGACCCGCGAAGAGCGTGATCCAGGGCGACGCGCCGTATTGCGTGGTGAGCACCGCGGTGGTGTAGGCCGCGAGCCCCACGAACGCCTGCTGCCCGAACGAGACCAGCCCCGCGACACCGGTCAGAAGCACCAGCCCGAGACTGACGAGCGTCGCCAATCCGATGTAGTTGAACAGGGTGACGTAGAACGGCGGCAGGACGAGCGGCGCGAGCGCGATGAACGCGAGGAAGGCTGCGAGCAGCACGCGGCCGCGCATCACTCCTCCTCGTCTTCGACGTGGTGGCTGGTGAGCGAGCGCCACACCAGCACCGGGATGATGGCCGTGAAGACGATGGTTTCCTTGAACGCACTCGCCCAGAACGAAGAAAACGATTCCAGCAGGCCGACCGCCAGCGCGCCAACCGCGGCAAGCGGATAGCTCGCCATGCCGCCGAGAATGGCGCCGACGAAGCCTTTCAGGCCGATGAGAAACCCCGTGTCGTAGTAGATCGTGGCGATCGGCGCCACCAGCACGCCGGAGACCGCGCCGATGAACGCCGCGAGGAGAAAACTCAGGCTCCCCGAAAGCTCGGCGGGGATGCCGACGAGGCGCGCGCCGGTGCGGTTCACGGCGGTGGCGCGCAGCGCCTTGCCGTACAGGCTGCGCGTGAAGAACAACCACAGCGCGAGCATCACCAGCACGCTCGCGAGTACGACCAGCACGCTCTGCGCCGTGACGTTGACTACGCCGAGCTTGAACTGGGCGTCCGAAAACGCGGCCGAGCGCAGGCCCTCGCCGCCGAAGAACAGCAGTCCCAGGCCGGTGAGCGCGTAATGCACCGCCATGGAAACGATGAACAGCACCACCACGGAGGCGTTGGCGAGCGGCTGGTAGGCAATGCGGTACAGGATCGGGCCGAGCGGCACCACCAGTCCCAGCACGATCAGCGCCTGAACCCAGAGATCGAACTTGCGCGGCGCCGCCCACCACGCGAGGAGGGCGATCGCCACCGGCAGCAGCACGTAGAAGGCGAGCACCCGCGGCAGGCGGGCGGTCGCCCTTGCGCGCAGCGCGGCCGCGATCTCGTAGGCCGCCGCGAGCAGCCCGCCGCCGACGAGGACGTACACGGTCCCCGGAAGCTGCCCGGCCTGCAGCATCGTGAGCGACAGCGCCGCGTAGGCGATGAATTCGCCCTGCGGCACGAAAATCACCCGCGTCACGGCGAACACGAGCAGCAGCGCCAGCGCCAGCAGGGCGTAGATCGCGCCGTTGCTGATACCGTCTTGCACCAGCCACAGGACGGTATCGAGGTTCATCCGCTGCGGCCCGGAGACAGCGCGCCTGGGGCGCGCTCGCCTATTTCATCAGCCGCCAAGTGCCGTTCTCGACGCGCACCAGCACGCGCGCGCGCTCATCGAGGCCGTTGTGGTTGGCCGGGCTCATGTTGTACACGCCGTGCGTGCCGATCACGTTCTTCACGTTCTCCAG
>SCUH01000085.1 GCA_004298295.1 Betaproteobacteria bacterium
ACCCCGCGGCGAAGGGACAGAACACGAGCAGCATCGGCCGCGGATTCACCGCCGAATTGTAATCAGGTAACCTTGGAGCGATGGCGGGAAAGCGCCTCATCGTCGGCATCACCGGCGCCACCGGCGCCGCCTACGGCGTGCGCCTGCTGCAGGAGTTGCGCGCGGCGCGCGGCTGGGAAAGTCATCTCGTGCTCACCGACCCGGGCGCGCTCAACTGCTGGCACGAACTGGGGCTCAAGCGCAAGGACGTGGAGCGCCTCGCGCACACCGCCTACCACCCCCGGGACATCGGCGCGGCGATCGCGAGCGGCTCGTTCCTGACGGCCGGGATGGTGATCGCGCCCTGCTCGATGAAGACCCTGGCGGCGGTGGCGCACGCGTTCACCGACGACCTGGTATCGCGCGCGGCCGACGTCGTGCTGAAGGAGCGCAGGCGCCTGGTGATCCTGCCGCGCGAAACCCCACTCAACCTCGCGCATCTGAAGAACCTGCTCGCCGTCACCGAGATGGGCGGCATCGTGTATCCGCCGGTGCCGGCGTTCTACGCCAAGCCGCGCACGCTGGAGGAGATGGTCGACCACAACGTGCGGCGCGTGCTCGACCTGTTCGGCCTGCATTCCAGGCGCGTGACGCGCTGGCGCGGCCTAGGCAGCTGAGCGCAGGAACTCGCCGAGCGCCCGGTTGAAGCCGGCGGCGGCTTCGATATTGGCGAGGTGTGCCGCCTGCGGCAGGATCACGAGCTGCGAGCCGGGCGCGCTGGCGTGAATTTCGCGCGCCATCGCTACCGGCGTGCCGGGGTCGTCCGCGCCGACGAGCACGAGGATTGGACAGCGGATTTCCTTCAGGCGTGCGGATAGATTGATCTTCGGGATGGCGCGCGAGCAGCCGACGTAGCCGGCGACCGGGGTGGCGAGGATCAGCTGGCGCACCCGTTCCACCGCCGCGGCATGGGTGTCGCGGAATGCCGGCGTGAACCAGCGCTCGAGCGTCGGCTGCGCGAGCGGTGCCATGCCCCGGGCTTCCGCCAGCTGAATGCGCTCCTCCCACGCCGGCAGCGCTTCCTGCGGATAGCGGCTGGTGGTATCGGCGAGCGTCAGGCTGCGGAATACGCCGGAATACTTGAGGGCAAAGGTCTGACCGATCATGCCCCCCATCGACAGACCGCAGAAATGGGGCTTGGCGATGCCGAGCGAATCGAGCAGGGCGTGCAGGTCGTCGGCCAGCATCTCCAGCGTGTACGGCCCGGCAGGCGCAGCGCTCGCGCCGTGGCCGCGCGTATCGTAGGCGAGGATGCGGTACTCGCCGCGCAGCGCCGCAATCTGCGGGTCCCACATGCGGGCGCTGCAGGCGAGCGAATGGCTCAGCACCAGCCAGGGCGCGCCTTCCGGGCCGTGAATCTCGTAACAGGTCTCGATGCCGTTGGCTTGCGTCTTCATGTCTTGGCCACCACCAGGGGGATGAGCAGCTCGTCGTCGGTCGCGCCGCCATGGTTGCCGATGTGCAGGTGGCGCGATTCACCCGGCGTCCAGTCCTTGATCGTGTAGCGGTCGTTCATCACCAGCGTGAGGTCGCCGATGCGTTCCGCCAGTTGCGGATGCGCGCGCCCCGGGCCGAACCAGCCTTCATCCACCAGTTCGCGGCTGGCGCGCACCTCGCCGCGCCCGGCGAGCCAGTCGCGCGCGCGAGCGGAAAACTCGGCGACGCGCCCGTCCTGCACGTGGCAGAAGGCGAGGCGACGCTCGCCGCACAGCGGCAGCTTGAGCAGTGCGGCAAGGCCGGGCCCGTCTTCGAGCATCAGCAGGTCCGCCGGCGCACTGTCCATGAAGCCGTGGTCGGCCGTGACGACTACGGCGGTTTCGGTGCCGGCGAGCCGATCGAGCAGCACCGCGAAAGCGTCGTCCACGCGTTCGAACTCGACGCGCGCCTGCTCGCTGGCGACGCCGTGCCGGTGCGACTGCGTGTCGAACTCGGGCCAGTAGGCGTAGATGAACTTGCGCTCGGGTCCGGAGCGCACCGCCGCCGCGACTTCGCTGACCAGGCCGTCGAGATCGTCGTAGGCGCGACGCTCGGCGTTGCCGCTGTGGTGCAGGTTGTAGTCGGAATTGACGATCGACCGGGCCGACACCACGATGGCGCGTCGCGTCAGCGTATCGAGCAGCGGCGGTTCCGTGAACAGGTGCTCGTGCGACACGCCACGCGCCGTGAGTGGCAGGTTGTCGCCGCGCGAGCGAAACGGCAGCGGCGCGGCGACGCAGCCGGCGGCGCTGAAATAGGTGAACCAGCCGGTGAGGCCGTGCTCGGCGGGCGTGGCGCCGGTGAACGAGGTCGTGATGG
>SCUH01000086.1 GCA_004298295.1 Betaproteobacteria bacterium
ACCACGCGCACCTTGTGCTCCGGCAGGCCCATGACGAAGGCGGTCATCAGCAGGCGCTCGACGTGCGGGTTCTGGCTCGCCACGTAAAGCGTGTAGCTGTCGTCGGCGCGCGAGTACGAGCCGTTCGCCGAGCGCGGCTCGATCGCGTTCGGGATCAGGCGGTTGTTGACGAACTCGAGCCGGCTGACATGCGCGGCCTTGGCGAATGCCGCGTCCACCGCGGCCTTGTCGCCGAGCGCCCAGACGTAGCAGGTGTTATCGGGTGCGATGTCGTGAATCACGGGCGCGCCCTTGGCGCGGGCCTTCGCGCCGTCGACGACCGCAGGCAGGGTCTCGTAATCGACGTCCACCAATTCGGCGGCGTCGCGCGCCTGCGCCAGCGTCTCCGCGATCACGACCGCGACGCGTTCGCCGCTGAAGCGCACCTTGCCCTGCGCGAGCACCGGGTAGGGCGGCTCCTTCATCGGTTGGCCGTTGACATCGGTGATGAGCCAGCCGCAGGGCAGTCCGCCCAGCTTGGCGGCGGCAACGTCGTCGCCCGTATAGACCGCGAGCACGCCCGGGGCTCGCTTGGCCCTCGAGGTGTTGACCGACTTGATGCGCGCATGCGCGTGCGGCGAACGCACGAATGCGGCGTAAGTCTGTCCCGGCAGCGTGACGTCATCGGTGTACTGCCCCGCGCCCGTGAGGAAGCGGTAGTCTTCCTTGCGCGGAATGCGCGCGCCGATCAGCGGTGCGTTCATGGCGCCCCCTCTCTATTTGGCTGCGGCCATCGCTTGCGCGCCGGCCATGATTGCTTTGACGATGTTGTGATAGCCGGTGCAGCGGCAGAAATTGCCGTCGAGCGCTTCGCGCACCTGCTGCTCGGTCGGGTTCGGGTGGCCGTTCGCGAAGTCGATCGCGTTCATCACCATGCCCGGAGTGCAGAAGCCGCACTGCAGGCCGTGATGCTCCTTGAAGGCGGCTTGCATCGGATGCAGCGTGCCATCGGCCGCGGCCACGTCCTCGATGGTGCGGATCTCGGCGCCCTCGGCCTGCATCGCGAGCATGGAGCACGATTTCACCGCCTTGCCGTTCAGGTGCACCGTGCACGCGCCGCACTGGGCAGTGTCGCAGCCGACGTGCGTGCCGGTGAGGCGCAGGGTTTCGCGGATCAGCGTGACGAGCAGCGTGCGTTCCTCGAGCTCCGCGGACACCGGCTTGCCGTTGACCTTCATCGAGACTTTCACTGCCATGGCTCCTCCTTTGAGCGGAAGCGTTATTGTCGAATAGAGGGCCGCGTGCCGTTGGCGAAACGGCGGCATGGTTGCGATGGGAAGACGACGGGCGCGCGGCTGCGACGGAAATACTAACCAAGCGTGCAGTGAAGAGCAATGCGGCGACGCAGCAACGCGGCCCCGGCGGGCGAAAAAAAACCCGCGCCGGCGCGGGTTCTGCCGAGGGCGGCGCGGCCGCCCTACTTGAGCTTGCCTTCCTTGTACATCACGTGCTTGCGCGCCTTGGGATCGTACTTGCGGATCTCGATCTTGTCCGGCGTGGTGCGCTTGTTCTTGGTCGTGGTGTAGAAATGGCCGGTGCCGGCGGAGGATTCGAGCTTGATCTTTTCACGCATGGTCCGGGCTCCTCAGGCGGCTTTCTTCCGGGCGTCGATCTCGGCCAGCACGGCCTCGACGCCCAGCTTGTCGATGCGGCGCAGTCCGGCGGTCGAAACGCGCAGGCGCACGAAGCGGTTCTGGCTCTCGATCCAGAAGCGCCGGTAGTGCAGGTTGGGCTGGTACACGCGCTTGGTCTTGTTGTTGGCGTGCGAGACGTGGTTCCCCCTCAACGGCTTCTTGCCAGTGACTTGGCAGACTCGGGACATGGTGTGGCTCCGCGACCTTCGAAAAGGCGCGGATTATAGCCAAAAAACAGCGCCGGAGCCCGATTTTTCTACAACAATCCCCGTTCGGCGAACGACAGGCACTGGTTGCCGGCGACGATGAAATGGTCCAGCACCTTGATCTCGACCAGCGCGAGGGCCTCCTGGAGCTGCCGGGTGAGCAATTCGTCGGCCCGGCTCGGCTGCGCCACGCCGGAGGGGTGGTTGTGCGCGAATATCACGGCGGCGGCGTTGGCACCGAGCGCGGCTTTCACGATTTCCCGCGCATAGACGCTGGTCTGCGTCAGGCTGCCGCGGAACAGCTCCTCGCAGCGGATCACCCGGTGTTGCGCATCGACGAAGAGCGCCACGAACACCTCGTATTCGCGCGCACCGAGGCCGAGCCGCAGGTAATCGCGCACCGCAGCGGGCGAGTCGAGGACGTTGCCGCCGCGCAGGTCTTCGCGCAGGCAGCGCCGCGCGACTTCAAGCACTGCGGCCAGCTGCGCCGTTTTCGCCGCGCCCAGGCCCTTGACGCCCTGCGCCGCGCGGCCGGCGCCCAGCAACCCGCCCAGCCCGCCGAAGCGCGCCAGCAGCTCGCGCGCCATGTCCACCGCGCTCTTGCCGCGCACGCCGGTGCGCAGGAAAACAGCCAGCAGCTCGGCATCGCTCAGCGCACCCGCACCCAGCGCGAGCAGGCGCTCGCGGGGGCGCTCTGCCGCCGGCCAGTCCGAAATGGCCATGTCCTCCCCGATCCCCTAAACTCTGCAATCCCTTTAACGCGCTGGGCAACGCTCCGATGACTCTCAAGGGCAAGCGCATCCTGCTCGGCCTGACCGGCGGCATTGCGGCCTACAAGTCGGCCGAGCTGGCGCGCGCGCTGGTCAAGTCCGGCTGCGACGTGCGCGCGGTTCTGACCGAGGCGGCGACGCGCTTCGTCGGCACGGCCACGCTGCAGGCGCTCACCGGGCAGACCGCCTGGAGCGATCTCTGGGACCCGCGCGTGGCCGACAACATGGCGCACATCGAGCTGTCGCGCGACCGCGACCTGATCGTGGTGGCACCGGCAAGCGCCGATTTCATCGCCAAGACCGTGCATGGCCTGGCCGACGACCTGCTTTCCACGCTGGTGCTGGCGCGCCGCTGCCCGCTGCTCCTCGCTCCCGCGATGAACGTGCAGATGTGGGAAAACGCCGCCACCCAGCGCAACATCGTCGCGCTGCGCGACGACGGCGTGACGCTCGCCGGGCCGGGGGCGGGCGACCAGGCCTGCGGCGAGACCGGCATGGGCCGCATGCTCGAGGCGGCAGCGATCCTGGCGGAGATCGAGGCCTTCTTCCAACCCAAGGTGCTCGCCGGCAGGCGCATCGTGGTGACTGCGGGACCGACCGAGGAACCGATCGATCCGGTGCGGGTCATCACCAACGCCAGTTCCGGCAAGATGGGGTTCGCGGTGGCGCGCGCGGCGCGCGAGGCCGGCGCCGAAGTGACGCTCATCGCCGGTCCGGTCACCCAGTCGACGCCGCCCGGCGTGGCGCGCGTGGACGTGCGGACCGCCGAAGCGATGTTCGAGGCGGTGAAAGCCGCGGTCGCGGGTTGCGACGTGTTCATTGCCGTCGCCGCGGTGTCCGATTACCGCGTCGCCAATCGCGCTGCGCAGAAGATCAAGAAAAGCGCGGCGCGCGGCCTGCAGCTGCAACTGGTCGAGAACCCGGACATCCTCGCCTGGGTCGCGAGGCGCAAGCGCGCGCCGTTCTGCGTCGGCTTTGCCGCGGAGAGCGAGAAGCTGGGCGCGCATGCGCGCGAAAAGCGCGCCCGCAAGGGGATCCCGCTGCTCGCGGCCAATCTGGCGCAGGAGGCGCTCGGCTCCGACGACAATGCCATTACGCTGTTCGACGACAGCGGCGAGCATCCGCTCGGCCGCGGGCCGAAGATCGAGCTGGCGCGCAAGCTGGTCGCGCACATCGCGGCGCTCATGGCGCGCCGCCGTCGCTCGCGGTGATGCGGCTCGAAATCCGGGTGCTCGACGCCCGGATCCGCGGGATGCTGCCGCATTACGCCACCCCGGGCGCCGCGGGGCTTGACCTGCGCGCCTGCCTCGATGCGCCGCTGGTGCTCGAGCCGGGCGCCTCGCAGCTCGTGCCATCGGGCATTGCGATCCACCTCGGCGATCCACGCTACGCGGCGCTCGTGCTGCCGCGCTCGGGTCTGGGCGCCAGGCACGGCATCGTGCTGGGCAATCTGGTGGGCCTGATCGACTCCGACTACCAGGGCCAGATCCTGGTCTCGGTGTGGAACCGGGGCCGCAGCGCATTCACGGTCCAGCCCCTGGAGCGCATCGCGCAGCTGATCGTGGTTCCGGTGCAGCAGGTCGAATTCGACGTCGTCGAGGCATTCGAAGCGTCGGCGCGCGGCGCCAGCGGTTTCGGCAGCACGGGGCGCTGAAACAAGAAGGCCCCGCCGCGGCGGGGCCTTCGGGGTGCCAGTGCAGACCCTATCCGAGCATGTCCTGCCAGATGTTGGTCGCCCAGGCCCAGGCGTACGCGCCTTCGAGCGCGTTGCGCGCCGCAGACACGCCCCCGGAACCCGGCACCGTGGTGAGCGTCTTGTCCTTGTCGTTCCAGGTGTGCACCGAAGCGACGTGGATCGCCTCGTCGTCCGAAACGTAGCTGTAGCACGTATTGGCGATCTTCGGTTGCGGATTGGGCGACCGGCCGTTGAGCAGGGCGACCACCGACGAGGCGCAGATCTTGGCGTGCTGGTTCGCCATGCTGCCGGATTTGGGCATGAGCGGCGCTGACAGCGTCGCGTCGCCGAGCACGTGCACGCCCTTGACCGCAGTCGACTCCAGGGTGCGCCAGTCGACGCCGCACCAGCGGTTGTTGGCGGTGATCAGGCCCGCCTTGACCGCGATGTCGCCGGCGCGCTGCGGCGGCACCACGTTCAGCACGTCGCCCTTGACGTCCTCGACCTCGAGCTTCACGGTGTTCGTCTTCGGGTCGACGCCGATCGCCTTGGCATTGCCGCGGAACTCGATCATTCCCTTGTAGAGCTCCGCCCATGCCTTCTTGAACAGCGGCCCCTTCGAGGTGACGTCGGGATTGGCATCCAGGATCAGCACCTTGGAGCGCGGCTTCGCCTTCTTGAAATAGCTCGCCACCTGGCAGGCCCGCTCGTACGGTCCCGGCGGGCAGCGGTAGGGCGCGAGCGGCACCGAGAGCACGTAGACGCCGCCGTCCTTCATCTGCGTGAGCTGCTTCTTCAGGCCGATGGTCTGCGCACCCGCCTTCCACGCATGCAGCACGCGGCCGGTCTTCATCGCGGCGTCGTAGCCGGCGATCTGGTCGTACATGAAATCGATCCCGGGTGCGACGATCAGACGGTCGTAGCTCAGCTCGCCGCCCCGCTCGAGCTTGACGCTGCGTTTGGCCGCGTCGACCGCGAGCGCCTCGTCGAACACCACCTGCACGCCGTACTTGCGCAGCCCGTCGTAGCTGTGGCGGATGTCCTCCATCGTCTTCGAGCCGCCGAGCACCAGGTTCGAGATCGGGCAGGAAGTGAAGAGGTTCGCGCGCTCGACCAGCACCACCTCGATGGCCGGATCCCACAGGCGGATGTATTTCGCCGCGGTCGCGCCGCCAAAGCCGCCGCCGATCACGACGACGCGGGCCTTGGTCTGCGGAGTGGTGGCGCATCCGGCGGCGGCCAGCGCCGCGGCCGCGCCGCCCAGCTTGAGGAAATCGCGTCGGTCGAAGGTTCTGTTCATGGCCGTCCCCTAGCGTTTCTGCGCCGCGAAATACTCGGCGATGAGCTGGACCTGCGGGTCCGAGTAGCCCTTGGATATCTGGTGCATGACGGTCGCGGGTTTCGCGCCCGAGCGGAACTCGGTGAACTTGCGCACCAGCTCCTGCTTCGTCATTCCCGCGAGCGGTTCGTAACCCACGGCGCCGCGGCCGTTGGTGCCGTGGCACATGGCGCAGGATGCCGCGAGGTCGCGTCCGGCGTCGTTGTCCTGCGCTGATGCGGCCATGGACGCGACGCCGAGCGCAGCCGCGCAAACGATAGCGATTCGCATGTGGGCACTCCTCCCGTAAGTTGTCTGCAACGAGTCTCCACTTGCGCGCGGCGTGCTGTCAAGCCGCGCGCAAGCGGCGCGGCCGTGCGCGTTCAGGTCACGGACGCCATCCGTGCCGGCGGCGCGGGCTGCTCCTCGAAGCGCAGCACGACCTCGGGCTCGGCGCCGGCATCGGCCTGGACGTCGATGGTGACCTTGCCGCCATGCTGCAGCTTGCCGAACAGCAGCTCGTCGGCGAGCGCGCGGCGCACCGTGTCCTGGATCAGCCGCGCCATGGGACGCGCGCCCATCAGCGGGTCGAAACCCTTCTTCGCCAGGTGCTCCTTGAGCGCCTGCGTGAAGTGCGCCTCGACTTTCTTCTCCGCGAGCTGCTCTTCCAGCTGCATCAGGAACTTGTCGACCACGCGCAGGATGATGTCGTGGTCGAGCGCGCGGAACGAGATGATGGCGTCGAGCCGGTTGCGGAACTCCGGCGTGAAGGTGCGCTTGATCGCCTCCAGCTCGTCTCCGGTCTGCTTGCCCGAGGTGAAGCCCATGGTGTTCTTCGCCAGCGACTCGGCGCCGGCGTTGGTGGTCATGACGATCACCACGTTGCGGAAATCCGCCTTGCGGCCGTTGTTGTCGGTCAGCGTGCCGTGATCCATCACCTGCAGCAGGATGCTGTAGATGTCCGGGTGCGCCTTCTCGATCTCGTCGAGCAGCAGCACCGAGTAGGGCTTCTTCGTGATCGCCTCGGTCATCAGGCCGCCCTGCTCGAAGCCGACGTAGCCCGGCGGCGCGCCGATCAGCCGGCTCACCGCGTGCCGCTCCATGTATTCCGACATGTCGAAGCGGATCAGCTCGATGCCCAGACAGTAGGCGAGCTGGCGCGCGACCTCGGTCTTGCCGACCCCGGTCGGCCCGCTGAACAGGAAGTTGCCGATCGGTTTCTGCGGATTGCCGAGCCCGGAACGCGCCATCTTGATCGCCGCGGCGAGCGCCTCGATCGCCTTGTCCTGGCCGAACACGACTGCCTTCAGGTCGCGATCCAGGTTGGCGAGCGCGCTGCGGTCGTCGGTCGAGACGCTGCGCGGCGGGATGCGCGCGATCTTGGCGATGATGTCCTCGATCTCGGTCTTGCCGATGATGCGTTTCTGCTTGCCCTTGGGCGCGATGCGCTGCGCCGCGCCGGCCTCGTCGATGACGTCGATCGCCTTGTCCGGCAGGTGCCGGTCATTGATGTACTTGGCCGAGAGCTCCGCCGCCGTGCTGAGCGCGTTGGCGGTGTACTTGACGCTGTGGTGCGTCTCGAAGCGGCTCTTGAGGCCCTTCAGGATCTCGACCGTCTCCTCCACCGAGGGCTCGACCACGTCGATCTTCTGAAACCGGCGCGACAGCGCGTGGTCCTTTTCGAACACGCCGCGGTATTCCTGGTAGGTGGTGGCGCCGATGCACTTCAGCGCCCCCGTCGAAAGCGCGGGCTTGAGCAGGTTCGAGGCATCGAGCGTGCCCCCGGAGGCCGCACCGGCACCGATGACGGTGTGTATTTCGTCGATGAACAGGATCGCATTCGGATTGTCGACGAGCTGCTTCAGCACCGCCTTCAGGCGCTGTTCGAAGTCGCCGCGGTACTTCGTGCCGGCGAGCAGCGCGCCCATGTCGAGGGCGTAGACGCTGCACTTCGCCAGCAGCTCGGGCACCTCGCCCTCGACGATGCGCCGCGCCAGGCCTTCGGCGATCGCGGTCTTGCCGACCCCGGCCTCGCCCACCAGCAGCGGGTTGTTCTTGCGGCGGCGGCACAGCGTCTGCACCACGCGCTCCAGCTCCTTGTCGCGGCCGATGAGGGGGTCGATCTTGCCGGCCTGCGCCAGCGCATTCAGATTCTGCGTGAAATTGTCGAGCGGGCTGTTAGCGGCCTGCGCTTCGCCCTCGGGCTCGCTGTCGGGCTCGTTCTTGCCCTGGTGCGGCTGCGGCGACTTGGCGATGCCGTGGGAAATGAAATTCACGACGTCGAGGCGCGTGATGCCCTGCTGCTGCAGGAAGTACACCGCATGCGAGTCTTTCTCGCCGAAGATCGCCACCAGCACGTTGGCGCCGGTCACTTCCTTCTTGCCCGAGGACTGCACGTGCAGGATGGCACGCTGGATGACGCGCTGGAAGCCGAGCGTGGGCTGCGTGTCCACCTCGCGGTCCGGCGCGATGCGCGGCGTCTGCTCGGCGATGTGCTGCGTCAGCTGCTTGCGCAGCTCCTCGAGGCTGGCGCCGCAGGCGCGCAGCACCTCGGCCGCGGTGGGATTGTCGAGCAGCGCCAGCAGCAGGTGCTCCACGGTGATGAACTCGTGGCGCTTC
>SCUH01000087.1 GCA_004298295.1 Betaproteobacteria bacterium
GACCCCTAAATACAATGCGCCTCCCCTGCCGAGGTGGCGGAATTGGTAGACGCACATGGTTCAGGTCCATGCGGTGGCAACACTGTGGGGGTTCGAGTCCCTTCCTCGGCACCAGATCGCGGCGCGCCCGCGGCGCATCACCTCTGCAGTGGCGGTGACCCGATCTCGTCGTAGCTCACCGCGCAGTCGCGTCCTCGCGCCTTAGCTTCCGCCAGCGCGGCGTCGGCGCGGCGCAGCAGTTCCGCTGCATTCAGTTCCTCCCCCGGGCGCGATTCGGCGACGCCATAGCTCGCCGTCAGCGCCAAGCCGAGTCCCTGGATGCGCGGCGGCTTGGCCGCCAGCGCGGTGCGCAGGCGCCGCGCCAGCGCCTGGGCGCCGGTCGCGGGCGTCGCGAACAGCAGCATGGCGAACTGCCCGCCGCCGTAGCGTCCCAGCACGTCCTCGCGGCGCACCACGCCGCGCGCCAGCGTCACGAAATGGCGCAGCACTTCATCGCCGCCGCGGTGCCCCTGATCGACATTGATCTGGCTGAAGTGATCCAGGTCGGCGAGCAGCACGCTGCAGGAGAAGCCGCGTCGCCGGGCGAGCGAGAGCACGCGCTCGATCTGCTCGTGCAGCGCCGGCCGGTTGAGGATCTCGGTCAGTCCGTCGCGCAGCGCGAGCGTCTCGACGTCGCGCTGGCGCAGCAGGATGAGAAAGGCGAACGCCCCCGCCGCCAGCGCGCCGAGCAGGCCCAGCGCGAACAACACGTTGACCGGCGAGGCCGCGACCGAGCCGGCCGGCGCCGCGCCGGTGGCGACGGCGACGCCACGCGTGAACGCCACCGAGGCGGCAAACACGAACACCACCAGGGCCAGCTGGTGCGCGCGCCCGGCGGCGCCCGGTTCCTGCGCCCGGAACAGCGGCGCCACCGGCAGCAGGAACACCGCCGCAACGGCGAACGCGCCCGCCGCGGCATTCACCTGCGGCGGCGTTCCGCCCACCAGGCTGCCCCATACGGCGAGCAGCATCGCGCCGAGAATGAACAGCGGCGTGCGCGGGCTCTTCGATTGGCCGTGCAGCTGGTCCACCGCCAGCCGGAACAGCGTGGCGCCCACCGCGACCAGTGAAATTCCGATGCATTCCAGCCACGCGCTGTATTCGGGTGCGCCCAGGCCGATCGCGAAAAATCCCGCGGCCAGCGCGAGCGTGGCGTAGACGACCGTGGCGAGCCCGTTGTGGCGGCTGGCGAGCCCGCCGCCGGCGCCGATCGCCGCACCGAGCAGCGCGCTCACCAGGGCGCCGGCGAGATAGAAAGTCCCGATGTCGAACTGCACAGGCGTCACTTTACCGCGAAGGCGGCGGCTCCGCGCGTTGCGCAGCGCCCGTTCTCACACCGCCTTGAAGGGGTGCCGCCGCACGATGGTCTCCTCGCGGTCGGGGCCCGTGGAAATGAGATCGATCGGCACGCCGCAGAGCGACTCGATGCGCGCCAGGTACTCGCGCGCCGCGCGCGGCAGCCCGGCGTGCTCGCGCACGCCGACGGTGCTCTCCCGCCAGCCGGACATTTCCTCGTAGACCGGCTCGCAGAGCGCCAGCGCCTCGGCGCCCACCGGCAGGATGTCGCTCAGCTCGCCGTCGACCCGGTAGCCGGTGCACAGCTTCACGGTCTCGACGCCATCGAGCACGTCGAGCTTGGTCACGCACAGGCCCGAGACGCCGTTCAGCTGGATCGAGCGCTTGAGCGCCGCGGCGTCGAACCAGCCGGTGCGCCGCGGCCTGCCGGTGGTGGCGCCGAATTCGTGCCCGCGCTGGCGCAGCCGCTCGCCGACGTCGTCGCAGAGCTCCGTCGGAAACGGGCCGCCGCCGACGCGCGTGGTGTAAGCCTTGGTGATGCCGACCACGTAATGCAGCTGCTGCGGCCCGACTCCGGCGCCCGCGGCCGCCGCGCCCGCGACGCAATTGGAAGAGGTGACGAACGGATAGGTGCCATGATCGATATCGAGCAGGCTCCCCTGAGCGCCCTCGAAGAGCAGGTTTTTCCCCGCGCGGTTCGCTTCATGGAGGGCGCGCGGCACGTCCGCGATGAGCGGCGCGAGGCGCGGCGCGAGCGCCAGCGCATCATCGAGCGTCTGCCGGAAGTCCACCTCCGGCTGGTGGTGGTAGTGCTTCAGCACGAAATTGTGGAACTCGAGCAGCGCCGCGAGCTTCTCCTCGAAGCGCGCCGGATTGAGCAGGTCCTGCAGGCGAATGGCGCGGCGCGCCACCTTGTCCTCGTAGGCCGGGCCGATGCCGCGGCCGGTGGTGCCGAGCTTCTGCTCCCCCTTTGAGGCTTCGCGCGCCTGGTCGAGCGCCACGTGATGCGGCAGGATCAGCGGGCAGGCCTCCGAAATCCGCAGGTGGCGCGCCACCTCCACACCCGCCCGCTCGAGCTCGTCCATTTCCTCGATCAGCGCCTGCGGCGAGAGCACCACGCCGTTGCCGATGTAGCATTCGACGTTGCCACGCAGGATGCCGGAGGGAATCAGGTGCAGCACCGTCTTCTTGCCGGCGATCACGAGCGTATGGCCGGCGTTGTGCCCGCCCTGGAAGCGCACCACGCCCTGGGCATGATCGGTCAGCCAGTCGACGACCTTGCCC
>SCUH01000088.1 GCA_004298295.1 Betaproteobacteria bacterium
TGCCGGAAATGAAGGCGCGTTTCCTTTCGTTCGGCACCGACGCGGCGACCGGGACGCCCGAGGAGCTTGGCCGGTTCCTCGCCGACGAAGTCGCCAAGATCGGCCGGATCGCGCGCGAGACCGGTGCCAAGGTCGATTGAGACCCTGGTGCGCGGCAGCCAGCGCGACCCGGAGCGCAACCAGGAGCGCATCCTGAGGGCCGCGACGGAGGAGTTCGCGCGCCACGGCCTGGGCGGCGCGCGCGTCGACCGCATCGCGGCAGGGGCCGGCGCCAACAAGCGCATGCTGTATTACTACTACGGCAACAAGGAGGACCTGTTCCTCGCCGTTCTCGAGGCGGCGTACGCGCGCATCCGCTCGGCCGAGCGCGAGCTGCGCCTCGCCGATCTCGAACCGGAGAAGGCGATCCGGCGGCTGGTGACCTTCACCTGGGATTATTACCTCGCGCACCCTGAATTCCTGACGCTGCTCAGCACCGAGAACCTGCACGAGGCGCGCCACCTGAAGCGCTCGAAGCACATCGCCGCCCTGCATTCGCCCTTCGCCGCCACGATCCGCGACGTGCTGCGCCGCGGCGTCGCCGCCGGCAAGTTCCGGCGCGGGGTGGATCCGGTGCAGCTCTATATCTCGATCGCCGCCCTGGGCTACTTCTACCTCGGCAACCGCCATACCCTGTCGACGATTTTCCGCCGGCCGCTGCACGCGCCGCGGCACAAGGCCGCGCGGCTGCGGCACATGATCGAGCTGGTGCTCGGCTACCTGAGGAAATAGCGCCATGCGCATCGCCCTGTGCAACGAAGTCATCGCGCCGATGTCGTTCCCCAGGCAATGCGAATACGCGGCCAAGCTCGGCTACGACGGCCTGGAGATTGCGCCCTATACGCTTTCAGACGAACCGCATCGGCTGGGGAGCGCGCAGATCGCGGCGGCGCGCGCCGCCGCCGCGGAAGCCGGTGTCGTGATCACCGGCCTGCACTGGCTGCTGATCAAACCCGCCGGGCTGTCGATCTCTACGCGCGACGACGCCGTGCGGCGCCGCACGGTGGAGGTGATGCTCGCGCTGGTCGAGCAGTGCGCGGAGCTCGGCGGGCGCTACCTGGTGCACGGCTCGCCGCACCAGCGTCGCATCGATCCGGGCGATACCAAGGCGGCGGCGCTGGCGCGCGCCCGCGACTGCTTCGCCGCGGTGGCCGAGCGCGCCGAGAAGGCCGGCATCGTGTACTGCATCGAGCCGCTGTCGGCCGACCAGACGCCGCTCATCAACACCCTCGCGGAGGCGGCGGCGCTCGCGGAATCGATCGGCAGCCGCGCGGTGCGCAGCATGCTCGATTGCAGCGCGGCCGGGCGCATGGAAACGGCGCCGCTCGCGGCGCTGGTCGACAAGTGGCTGCCGCCGGGCATGATCGCGCACGTCCAGGTCAACGACCGCAACCGGCGCGGCCCCGGCCAGGGCGAGCAGCGCTTCGCGCCGCTGTTCGCTGCGCTGGTGCGCCACGGCTACGAGGGCGACATCGCCGTGGAACCCTTCGATTACGTGCCCGACGGTCCGGCCGCGGCGGCGCGCGCCATCGGTTACGTGAGGGGAATCCTGGAGGCGCTCAAATCGTGAAGCTCCTGTACCGTCTGCTGCTCGCGTCGGGATTGTGCGCGGGCGCGAACGCGGCGCCGGCCATCGACCTGCAGGGCCATCGCGGCGCGCGCGGCCTCGCGCCGGAGAACACGCTGCCCGCGTTCGAGCGCGCGCTGGCGCTCGGCGTCACCACGCTCGAACTGGACATCGCGATCACGCGCGACGGCGTGCTCGTGATCCATCACGACCCAACGCTCAATCCGGACACCACGCGCGACGCCGCCGGCGAATGGCTCGCGCAGCGCGGGCCCGCGATCCACTCGCTCACCTGGGCGCAGCTGCAGGCCTACGACGTGGGACGGCTCAAGCCGGGGAGCGACTACGGCCGGCGCCATCCCGAGCAGCAGCCCGTCGATGGAGCGCGCATTCCGCGGCTCGCGGACCTGTTCGAGCTGGTGAAGCGTTCGGGCAACGGCAAGGTGCGCTTTGCAATCGAGACCAAGCTCGCACCGGACAAACCCGAGGAGACGCTGCCGCCGGAGCCGTTCGCGCAGGCCGTGGTGGGCGAGATCCGCAAGGCCGGCATGGAGCGGCGCGCCTCGATCCTGTCCTTCGACTGGCGTACGCTGCAGGTGGTGCAGAGAATCGCAGCCGAGATTCCCACGGTGTATCTGTCCGCGCAACAGCGCTGGCTCGACAATATCGGCGCCGACGCCCCCGGCGGCTCGCGCTGGACTGCGGGATTCCAGTGGCGCGATCACGGCTCGATTGCGCGCATGATCAAGGCCGCGGGCGGCGCCTGCTGGTCGGCGTATTACGGCGATCTCGATGCGCAGAAGGTGAAGGAAGCGCAGGCGCTCGGCCTCAAGGTGCTGGCGTGGACGGTGAACGATCCGGCCGTCATGGCGCGCGTGATCGGCTATGGCGTGGACGGTCTCGTCACCGACCGGCCCGACCTCGCGCGCGAGGTGCTGAAGCAGCACGGGATCCCGTGGTGAGCGGCCGGGGCGCGGACTGAGACGACGTGAAATTCGAAGTTGCTGCCATCGATTTGCTCGAGCGGGACGTGAGGCTGCGGCTGCCGTTCCGTTTCGGCGTGGTCACGCTCACCGCTGCGCCGCAGGCCTTCGTGCGCCTTCGCATCCGCTGCGCCGACGGGCGCGAAGCCGAGGGCGCGGCGGCCGAGCTGCTGGTGCCGAAGTGGTTCGACAAGGACCCGGCGCTCTCCAACGCAGACAATTTCGACCAGCTGCGCGCGTCGCTGGGCGCGGCGCGCGAGGCCTATCTGGCGGCCGGCTCGAACACGGCGTGGGGGCATTTTCTGGCGCATGCGCGCCCCGGCCTCGTCGCCGGCTACGGTCCGGCGCTCGTCGAGCGCGCGGCGCTCGATGCGCTGTGCCGCGCGCAGGGCGTTTCGTTCTACGATGCCGTGCGCAGCAACCTGATCGGTGCCGAAGCTTTCGAAGGTCTCGATTTCCCGCAGGCGTTCGCGGGTCTCGAGCCTGCGCCGACGATCGCGGCGCGCCATACCGTGGGTTTGCTCGACGCGATCAGCGCCGCGGACGCCCGCGCGCGCGTGAACGATGGCCTGCCGGAAACGCTCGAGGAGGTGATCGCGCGCTATGGCCACCGTTACTTCAAGCTCAAGGTGTCGGGCGATATCGCCGCCGATCTCGAGCGCCTGGCGGCGATCGCCGCGGTGCTCGACCGGATCGCGCAACCCTACTACGTCTCGCTCGATGGCAACGAACAGTTCGACGACATGGCGGAGGTGGCTGAGCTCTGGCGCGGCATGAGATCGGATGAGCGGCTCGAGCGCCTCACGGCGAGCGTTCTGTTCATCGAGCAGCCGGTGACGCGCCGCCGCGCGTTGCAGCAGCCGGTCGAGGGCATCGAGCGGCCGGTCATCATCGACGAATCGGACGATGGGCGCGATGCCTTCCCGCGCGCCCGCGCGCTCGGCTACCGCGGCGTCTCGTCCAAGACCTGCAAGGGCATTTACCGCTCGCTCATCAACCGGGCGCGCTGCGCCCGGTGGAACTCGGACGAGGGCGCGGCGCGCTACTTCATGAGCGGCGAAGACCTGACGATCCAGCCGGGGCTCGCCCTGCAGCAGGACCTGGCGCTCGCGTCGCTCCTCGGCCTGACGCACGTAGAGCGCAACGGCCATCATTACGTCAACGGCATGGCGGCGCTGCCGCCTGCGGAGCAGACGGCGTTTCTCGCCGCGCACCCGGATCTCTACGAGCGCAGCCACGGCGCGGTGCGGCCCCGGATCGAACGCGGCCTGCTGGCCATCGGCTCGCTGGCTTGCCCGGGTTACGCGAGCGCTGCGATGCCCGACTGGAACTCCATGCAGTCCATGACGATTCAAAGGGAGTACGCATGAAGCACAAACGCGTCGGCATCATCATGCACGGCGTCACCGGGCGCATGGGCACGAACCAGCACCTCGCGCGCTCGATCGCGGAGATCCGCAGGCAGGGCGGCGTGGCGCTCAGGGACGGCACGCGGCTCGTGCCGGACCCTGTTCTCGTGGGGCGCGACGCGGGG
Source organism: Betaproteobacteria bacterium (assembly GCA_004298295.1). Taxonomy (GTDB): domain Bacteria; phylum Pseudomonadota; class Gammaproteobacteria; order Burkholderiales; family SG8-39; genus 2-02-FULL-66-14. Next base: position 4,124 of record SCUH01000088.1, read on the forward strand.
AAGCTCGAGCGCCTGGCCAGAGCCCACGGCGTAGAGCGCTGGACGACCGACCTGGACGCGGCGCTGCACAATGCCTCGGACAGCGTCTTTTTCGACGCTGCGACGACGCAGCTGAGGCCGACGCTCCTCAAGCGCGCGATCGCAGCCGGCAAGCATGTCTATTGCGAGAAACCGGTCGCGACGAGCCTCGCCGAAGCGATGTCGCTTTATCGCGCGGCGAAGAAGGCGCGCGTCAGACACGGCGTGGTGCAGGACAAGCTCTGGCTGCCGGGGCTGCTCAAGCTGCAGGCGCTGCGCGAGCAAGGCTTCTTCGGCCGCATCCTCTCGGTGCGCGGCGAATTCGGCTACTGGGTGTTCGAGGGCGACCCGCATTTCTCCCAGCCGGCCGCGCAGCGCCCGTCGTGGAATTACCGCAGCAAGGACGGCGGCGGCATCATCCTCGACATGCTGTGCCACTGGCGCTACGTGCTCGACAACCTGTTTGGCAAGGT
>SCUH01000089.1 GCA_004298295.1 Betaproteobacteria bacterium
GCTCTCGCGCGAGATCGTGCGCGACCACGGCGTCATGATGCTGCTCGGCTCGATGCGCGCCGAGGAGCGCCTGGCGGCGTTCCTGCTCAATCTGTCCAAGCGCTTCACGCACCGCGGCTACTCGCCCTCCGACTTCCACCTGCGCATGACGCGCGAGGAAATCGGCAGCTACCTCGGCCTGAAGCTGGAAACGGTCAGCCGGCTGTTCTCGCGCTTCCAGGACGACGGCCTGATCGAGGTGCAGCAGAAGCACGTGCGCATCGTCGACATCGAGGGTCTGCAGGCGGTGATGGGGGACTGAGCCCCCCTGCCGGGCGCATCGGCGTGCGCTTGCGCCCGCGAGCGGCCGGTTGAGGGTAGACTTTCCGGCGAATGAAGCGACGCCGGTCGATCATCGCGCTCGGACTGCTCGGCGTGTGCCCCGCGCTGGCTCGGGCGCAGGGGTCGAATCGGATCTACCGCGTCGGCTATCTGCTCGACCAGCCGCTGAGCGAGCCGCCGACGCCCGAGCGGGCGGCGTTTCTGCGGGGCCTGCGCGAGCTCGGCTACATCGAGGGCGTGAACATCGAGATCGTGTACCGCTCGTCGGAGTCGGAACCGGCTTTCCTTCCCGAGCTTGCGGCGGAACTCGTCGCCATGCGCGTCGACGTGATTGTCGCGCTGACCGTGAACTCGACGTATGCGGCGATGAAGGCGACGCGCACCATCCCGATCGCGTTCATTGCCGGCATCGACCCGGTGCTGGCCGGCTTCGCGAAAAGCCTGGCACGCCCCGGCGGCAACGTGACCGGCATCACGCTCCTCATGCCCGCACTCGAACCCAAGCGTCTCGAGCTGCTGCGCGAAATGCTGCCGCGTGCGCAGCGCATCGCGGTCCTGAGCGCGGCCGCCGCCGCGGCCACGACCCTCGAGCGGCAGCAGCTCCGGTCCGCCGCCGCGCAGCTCGGACTTACGCTGGAGGCGCGCGAGATTCGCGACAGCCGGGAGCTGGTCGCGGCGCTGGAGGCGATCGCGGCGTCCAGGCCTGACGCACTGCTCGTGCTCCCGACGGCGCGGCTGATCGCCGCGCGCAGAGCCATCGCCGAGTTTGCCCTCGAACGCGGGCTTCCGAGCATCATGGGCTTCGGCGATTACGCGCGGCACGGCGGGCTCGCGGCCTATGCCACGAGCACCGCCGAGCAGTTTCATCGCCTCGCGAGCTACGTCGACCGGATGGTCAAGGGCAAGAAGGCCGGCGATCTGCCGATCGAGCAGCCGACCCGCCTCGAGCTTTCCATCAACCTCAAGACGGCGCGCGCGCTCGGCATCACGATGCCGCGGTCCGTGCGGCTGCGCGCCGACCGCGTGATCGAATAGCGGCCTCTCGAATGCCCGTGTATCGCCGCAAGCGGACATCGGTTGCCCAGTAACTGTCGAAACGACACGACAACCCCGCGCTGAACGGGCAACGCACTGGGGTCGTCATTGCCTCAATGCGGAATGACATCGCAACCGGCCGGCGGATTGACCGGGATCATGCGCCGTCCCGGGTGCGCGCCGAAAATGGATTCTCATGGACCTGAACGAACCGCCGGCGCATGCGCTGTCCGCGGTCGAAGTCCTCGCCCGTCTGGACAGCGACGCGGCGCGCGGCCTGAGCGCAGCCGAGGCGCGCGCGCGGCTCGCGCGGCACGGCCGCAACGAGCTACCCGCGGCGCCGCCGCCGCCGGCGTGGCGGCGGCTGCTGGCGCAATTCGAGAGCACGCTGGTGCTCCTGCTGCTCGCCGCGGTCGCGATCTCGCTCGCGGTCTGGGCGATGGCAGGCGCGCACGGCGTTCCCTACGAAGCGCTGACGATCCTCGCCATCGTGCTCGCGAACGCGGTGCTCGGCTTCGTGCAGGAGGAGCGCGCAGAGGCTGCCGTCGCCGCCCTCGCCCGCCTCTCGGCGGCCGTGGCCACGGTCCTGCGCGACGGCGCGCCCGTCAGCATCGCGGCGGCGGAACTCGTGCCGGGCGACGTCCTGCTGCTCGAGGAAGGCGCGACGATTCCCGCCGACGCCCGGGTGCTCGAATCGGTGTCGCTGCGCACCGCCGAGGCCGCGCTCACCGGCGAGAGCACGCCGGTGGCGAAGGATCCCGCGCCCCTGTCGCGGGAGGCCGCGCTCGCCGATCGCGCGAACATGCTTTACGCCGGCACGGCGGTGACCTACGGCCACGGCCGCGCGGTCGTGACCGCGACCGCGAGCGCCACCGAGGTCGGGCGCATTGCAGGCCTGCTGCACGCGACCGAGGCCGAGCCGACCCCGCTGCAGCTCCAGCTCGACCGTCTCGGCCGCACGCTCGGTGCGGTGGTCATCGCCATCGCCATCGTGGTCGGCGCCACCATCCTCGGCCTGCAGCGCGACTTCTCGCCCGCCGCGCTCACCGGAGTCCTGCTCTACACCGTGGCGCTCGCGGTTTCCGCGGTGCCCGAGGGTCTCGCCGCGGTGACCACGGTGGTGCTCTCGCTCGGCATGCAGCGCATGGCGCGGCGCAAGGCCATCGTGCGCAAGCTCGCGGCGGTGGAGACGCTCGGCTCGACCACGGTGATCTGCAGCGACAAGACCGGCACGCTGACGCGCAACGAGATGACGGTGCGCGTGGTCTTGACGGCATCGGGACGTACCGAGCTGACCGGAACCGGCTACGCGCCGGTCGGGGCGCTGCTCGTCGACGGTCTGCCGCTCGGCGAGGGCGCGCAGCGGCTCGAGGCCGAGCGCACCCTCGCCGTGGGTTTCCTCGCCAACAATGCCATTTTGCGCGAGCGCGAGGGACGCTGGACGCTGCTCGGCGACCCGACCGAGGGGGCGCTCAAGGCGGCGGCGCTCAAGGCCGGGCTCTCCGCCGAGCGCCTGGCCCGGCGCTTCGGCCGCGCCGGCGAGATTCCGTTTTCTTCCGAGCGCAAGATGATGAGCACCGCGCATACCGACGCGCGCCACGCCATGCACCCGGTGCTGTTCAGCAAGGGCGCCCCCGACATCCTGCTGGCGCGCTGCGCCCAGGTGCGCGTGGGCGCGCGCGAGCTGCCGCTGGATGCCGCGCGCCGCGCGGCCATCGTGCGATCGATCGACGCGCTCGCGGGCGAGGCGCTGCGCCTGATCGGCTGCGCCTACCGGCGGCTGCCGCAGGCCGCTGCCGGCGCGCTGAACGAGAACGCGGAATGCGAACTGGTCTGGCTCGGCGTGCTCGGCATGATCGATCCGCCGCGCCCCGAGGCCATCGCCGCCGTCGCGCTGGCGCAACGCGCCGGCGTGCGCGTGGTCATGATCACGGGCGATCACCCGGCCGCGGCCGGCGCGATCGCGCGCGAGATCGGCATCGCGCGCGCCGGCGAGCCCATCGTCACCGGCGCCGAGCTCGCGCGCCTGGATGCCGCGGCGTTGGGCGCACTCGCGCGCCGGACACCGGTCTACGCACGCGTCGCCCCCGAGCACAAGCTCGCGATCGTGCGCGCGCTCAAGAGCCACGGCGAGATCGTCGCCATGACCGGCGACGGCGTCAACGACGCGCCGGCGCTCAAGGCTGCCGACATCGGCATCGCGATGGGCCTCACCGGGACCGATGTCTCCAAGGAGGCGGCGGACATGGTCCTCGCCGACGACAACTTCGCCACCATCGTCGCCGCGATCGAGGAAGGCCGCGCGATCTACGCCAATATCCGCAAGTTCCTGCGCTACCTGCTCGCCACCAACCTGGGCGAGGTCTTCGTCCTGTTCTTCGGCGTGGTGTTCGCCGGCCCGCTCGGCATCGCGGCGGCTCCGGGCGAGGCGCTGGTGCTGCCGCTGCTCGCCACCATGATCCTGTGGGTCAACCTGGTGACCGATTCGGCGCCGGCGCTCGCGCTCGGCGTCGATCCGCCGGACCCCGGCCTGATGCTCGGCGCGCCGCGCGCCGCCGGCGAAGGCGCGATCACGCGCGCGATGTGGGGCCAGATCGCGGTGATCGCGGCGGTCACCGGCGTGGCGACGCTGCTGGTGCTGGACGCCGGGATGCCCGGCGGGCTGATCGAGAGCGGCGGCGGGATCGCGCGCGCGCGCAGCATGGCGTTCCATACGCTGGTGCTCGCGCAACTGTTCGCGGTGATCGGCGTGCGCAGCGAGCGCGCGGCCCTCACGCACGGGCTGTTCGCCAATCGCTGGGTCTGGTGGGCGATCGCGCTCGCCATCGCCCTGCAGCTTCTCGTGCTCTACGTGCCGGCGCTGCAGCGCGGCTTCGGCACGGTCGCGCTCGACGCCGCCGACTGGCTGACCTGCACGCTCGCGGCCTCCACGGTGCTGCTCGCGCTCGAGGCGGCGAAGCCGGCGCTGCGCGTCCTGGCTCAGACGCCGAACGCGCGCAGCACGCCGAAATAGACCACGATGCTGAGAATGTCCTGGATCACCGTGGCGAGCGGACCGCTGCCGTAGGCGGGATCGAGCCGCAGCCGCACCATCAGCCACGGCAGCAGCAGACCGAGCGCCGCAGCGATGCTGCCGGCGGCGAAGATCGAGCTCGCCACCGCGCCGGCGAAGCGCGCGTCGCCGAACACCGCCAGGATCGGCAGGAAGGCGATGGCGCCGAGCGTGGCGCCGATCAGCATCCCGGTGCGCAGTTCGCCCGACAACAGGCGCCCTACGCGCACGCGCGTCAGCGACAGGCCGCGCACCGCGATCACCTCGCTCTGCGTGCCGATGGCGTCCGCCAGATAGACGATCGCGGGAATGAAGAAGGCCACCGTGACCTTCGCCTGCAGCGTCGCTTCGAAGCTGGCCATGGCCGCGGTGGCGAGCGCGCTCCCGGCCAGTCCGGCGAGCAGCCATGGCAGCCGGTGGCGCGCGCGCCGCATCGGCGGGTCCTCGATGGCGTGGCGCGCGCGCGAGGTCTCCCGCTGGATGCCGGCGAGCCGGTGCAGATCCTCGACGTGCTCGGTGCGCAGCACCTGCAGCAGCGCCTGCGCCGGCATCATGCCGACCAGCTTGCCGCTGCCGTCCACTACGGGCAGCGAATCGACGCCGTGGTGCAGCGCGAGCGACGCGGCGTGCTCCTGATCGTCCCCCGGCGCGACGCGCGGATATTCCCGCTCCATGACCGCGCCGAGCGGCGCCTCGGGCGCGAGCGCGAACGCGCGGGCGAGCGGCAGTGTACCCTGCAGGCAACCGGCCTCATCGACGACGCAGATCAGCTCTACGCTCGCCGGCTTCTCGACCGCGAAACGCGCGAGCGCCGCGGCCGCGGTCTCCTCGATGCGCGCACGGGCCGCGGCGGGGCGCATGTGCTCGCCCACGGTCTCGCGATGCGGCGCCGGCCTCACAGCTCAACGCCCTGCCCGCGCGCCGGCACCTCGGCGCGCCAGCCCAGGCGCGACGCGATCGCGTCGCGCAACGCATGCGCCGCGAGCGGCTCGCCGTGCACCACGTAACACCGGCCCGGCGCGCGCCGGAAGCCCGTCATCCAGCCCAGGAGCGCGTCGCGATCAGCGTGCGCCGAAAGGCCGCCGATGGTGAAGACCTTGGCGCGCACGGGGTGCGGTTCGCCGAACAGGCGCACCGTCTTCGCGCCGTCGACGATGCGCCGCCCGAGCGTGCCCGCGGCCTGGAAACCGACGAACACGATCGCGCATTCCGGGCGCGAAAGGTTGTACTTGAGATGGTGCTTGATGCGCCCGCCCTCGCACATGCCGCTCGCCGAGACGATCACCGCGCCCGAGCGGATGTGGTTGATCTTCATCGAGTCCTCGAGGCTCTCGGTGAAGCGCGCGCCCTCGATCACCGGCAGCTCGTCGCGCGCCGCGTGCCGCAGCGTGATGCGCGTCGCGGCGAGCGCCATGGGCGAATCGACGTACAGCTCCAGGCGCGGCACGCGGCCCTGGCGCTGCAGCTCGCCGATGTAGTACAGGATCTCCTGCGTGCGGCCCACAGCGAAGGCGGGGATCACGACGTTGCCGCGGCGGCTCCTGAGGGTATCGGTCAGGGCGAACGCGAATTCGTCCAGGGTCTGCACCAGGCTCTTGTGGTTGCGGTCGCCGTAGGTCGACTCGACGAGCAGCACGTCGGCCTCGGCGATGCGCTCGGGATCGCTCACGATCGGGCGCGCCGGCTGCCCCAGGTCGCCCGAGAACACCAGCTTGCGGCGGTCGATCCAGATTTCCAGGATCGCCGAGCCGAGGATGTGCCCCGCGTCCCGGAACACGCAGCGCACGCCGGGGTGCGGCCGCACTTCGGCACCGTAGTCCGCGGGCGCAAGCCGCGCCAGGCAGCGCTGCGCCTGCGCCAGCGTGTACAAAGGCGTCCCGCCCTCGCGTTCGGCCTCCCTTTCCTGCAGGTGCGCCGAATCCGGCAGCATCACGCCCAGCAGCTCGATCGTCGCCGGTGTCGCGTGCACCGCGCCGCGAAAGCCGAGCGCGGCAAGGCGCGGCAGCAGGCCGGAGTGGTCGATGTGTGCGTGCGACAGCAGCACGAAGGCGATCTCGCGCGGCTCGAACGCAAAGCGCTCGTTCCTGCGCCGCACGTCCCGCCCGCCCTGGAACATGCCGCAGTCGATGAGGAATTTCACCTCGCCGGTATCGACGAGGTAGCACGAGCCGGTGACTTCCCCGGCGGCGCCGAGGAACGTGAGCTTCACTTTTCGAACCGGTAGTGCGAGCGGTTCAGGTACTCGGCGATGTCGTCGAGGTCCTCGAGCGTGAACGGGCGCTTCAGCTGCTCGGCCCAGCGCGCCACCTCGAGTCGCAGGCCGGCAAGCGACTTCACCTGCCAGCGGCTGCGCTCGCGCTGGTGCACGCGCTCGTAGTGACAGCCGCCACAATGCGTTTCGTACAGCTGCCTGCCGCGCACCGCGTCCTGTGCCCAGGACGGCGCGGCGAGCACCAGCGCCACCAGAAGGCTAGCCGGCCGCATGGGGGTCCTCCCGTTTCGGGCACCCGTCCGGCCGTCCGCCGGCCGGCAGCGGGCACTGGTTGACCTCGTTGGCGCTGCGCTGCAGGAAGCACGTCAGCGCGCTCGACGCCGCAGCGAAGGCCCAGCATAAAAAGAACCCGATGGAGTAGGCCGCGTGCCGGCTCAGGCTCGCAGGCTCACCGAACAGGTAAAGCTCCTTCGGGTCGAAAACGGTGAAGAACAGGACTTCGCCCGCGCCGCCGACGATGAACGACGGCCACAGGATCCAGATCGCCTTCTTCATGGGATCTCCTTGACGATTTTCCACTCGCGGCGCGGGTCCTCGAGGATCAGGCGCCAGCGTCCCGCGGGCAGCGGCAGCAGCTGCGCCTCGTAGACGCCCGGCGCCGACGGCGCCAGGCGCAGCTTCTGGTCGTGCCCCGGACGCGTCGCGTGCGCCAGCTGCGCAAACAGCGCCTCGGGCGCGGCGCCGCGCAGGCGCACGCGCAGCAGGCCGCGGGACAGCGTTGCGCCGGCTTCGATGCCGCGCCGCGCCGCCTGCTCCTGCAGCTTGAGGTCCTGGTTGATGGCGAGGCCGCGCTTGTAGTAGTCGTCGGCCACCAGGCCGTCGGCGCTGGCGATCGCGAGCCAGAGCGTGATCGCGCCCGCGACGATCACCGCGGCCGGACCGGCCATCAGGATCCACGGCCAGGGTTCGCGATACCATGGCTTGGCGTTCATCGCACGATGAAGACCGATTTTTCGCGCTCATAGACGCGAGGGTCGTCGTGCGCGTGGACCAGAAAGTGGAACTTGTACTGGCCCGGCGCGAGGCTGCCAGGGGCGACGTGCACACGCACGCGCAGCGGCACCAGCCGGCTTTCGGCAGGGCTGACCGTGACGTGCGTTTCGCCGTCGACATGGATGGACGGCAATCCCACGGCCTCGATGTCGAAAACGCGCTCGCGCTCGGAGGCATTGATGATCCGCAGCTGGTAGACGTTCTCGATCTGGCCCCCTTCGACCTCGCGCGCGATTGCTGCGCGATCGCGGATCACGTCGACCTTGAGCGGAATGCGCAGGTACAGGCCGATCGCCGCGGCGAAGATGACCGCCCAGACGATGCCGGCGTACACCAGCACGCGGGGGCGGAACGCGCGCTTGAGCGTCTGCAGCGGCGTCAGCTTCGCCTCCATCGCCTGCTGGGTCGAGTAGCGGATCAGCCCGCGCGGCAGACCGACGCGGTCCATGACCTGGTTGCAGCCGTCGATGCACGCCGCGCAGCCGATGCACTGGTATTGCAGGCCTTCGCGGATGTCGATGCCGGTGGGACAGACCTGCACGCAGACGCCGCAGTTCACGCAGTCGCCCAGATCGGGGCGATGGGCGCTGCGGCTGCGCGCCCCGCGCGGTTCGCCGCGCTCGCGGTCGTAGGTGATGATGAGCGTGTCCCGGTCGAACATCGCGCTCTGGAAGCGCGCGTAGGGGCACATGTAGAGGCACACCTGCTCCCGCATCCAGCCGGCGTTGCCGTAGGTGGCGAAGCCGTAGAACAGGATCCAGAACGTTTCCCAGGGCCCGGTCGAAAAGCTCCACACCTCGCCCCACAGATCGCGGATCGGCGTCACGTAGCCGACGAAAGTGAATCCGGTCCACAATGCGAGCGCGATCCACGCCGCGTGCTTGGCGCCCTTGAGCCCGAGCTTGCGCGCGTTCCAGCCGTCGCGGTCGAGCTGGATGCGGCGGTTGCGATCGCCCTCGATCACCCGCTCGATCCACATGAAGATTTCGGTGTACACCGTCTGCGGGCAGGCGTAGCCGCACCACAGCCGCCCCGCCACCGCAGTGAACAGAAACAGCGACAGCGCCGCGATGATCAGCAGCACCGTGAGGTAAATCACGTCCTGCGGCCAGAACACCAGGCCTAAGATGTAGAACTTGCGGTGCACGATGTCGAACAGCACCGCCTGCCGGTCGTTCCACGGCAGCCACGGGGTGCCGTAGAACACGAGCTGCGTCGCCCACACCAGCGCCCAGCGCCAGGCGGCGAACCAGCCGCTCACGGCGCGCGGGTAGACCTTCTTGTCCGCGGCGTAGAGCTCGATGACCACGACCCCGCCGCCACCGGCCCTGGCGGGCGGCGGCGCTGCGGAGTCTTTTGTTGTCGTTGTGGGGTTGAGGGAAGGTTGAGCCATGCCTTCCGTCCTGCGCCTACCTGGGCGGCGCCGACAACGCGTAGACGTACGCGGTCAGCAGGTGGATCTTGGCCGGCGTCAGCACGTCCTTGTGCGACGGCATCTGGTTTTGCCGTCCCCTGGTGACCTGTTCCACGATCGCGGCTTCGCCCGCGCCGTGCAGCCACACCCGGTCGGTGAGGTCGGGCGCGCCGAGCGCCGGATTGCCCTTGCCCTCCGGGCCGTGGCAGGCGGCGCAGACCTGAGCGAACTTTTCCTTGCCGCGCGCGGCGCGGATCGAGTCGTGCGTGCTGCCGGAGAGCGACAGCACGTGGTGCGCCACGTCGCGCGTGCCCTGCTCGCCGAGCACCGGGCCGAACGGCGGCATGACGCCGCGCCGGCCCTCGGTGATCGAGGTCTTGATCGCCTCGGGCGTGCCGCCCCAGAGCCAGTCCTTGTCGGTCAGGTTGGGAAAGCCGCGGCTGCCGCCGCCGTCGGAGGCGTGGCACTGCGCGCAGTTGTTGAGAAACAGCTTCTGCCCGATGGCGAGCGCCTCGGGGCTCTTCGCCACCTCGCTCACGTCCTGCCTGGCGTACTTGTCGTACAGCGGCCCGAACTGGGCGTTGGCCGTCTTGGTTTCCTCTTCGAGCTGGCCGAGCTGCGTCCAGCCGAGCGTGCCCCGGTAGCTGCCGAGGCCCGGGTACAGCACCAGATAGCCGAGCGAGAACGCCACGGTGATGTAGAACAGCCACGCCCACCAGCGCGGCATCGGGTTGTTGTATTCCTGGATGTTCTCGTCCCAGACGTGCCCGGTGGTGTCCGCTTCCACCGCTTTGCGCACGCTCTGCACCTTGAGGAACACGGCGCAGGCGACGATTGACACCACGCTGATCACCGCGATGTAGACGTCCCAGAATCCGCTCGTGAACTGGCTCATGGCCGTTCTCCGTCGTCGTTGAGGGGCAGCAGCGCGTCGCGCTCGAAGCGCGCCCTGCGCGCGGGGGCGTAGGCCCACCACACGATGCCGAGAAAGGCCGCCAGGGCGGCCACCATGATCACGCTTCGCAGCAGGTTGATGTCCATGGCGTTCACTGTCGGTTCTTGAGGGCGGTGCCGAGCACCTGCAGGTACGCGATCAGGGCGTCCATCTCGGTCTTGTCCTTCAGTTCGCCCTTCGCCTGCGCGATGGCGTCGTCCGCGTACGGCACGCCGACCCTGCGCAGCGCGCGCATCCTGGCCTCGATGTCGTCGGCGCCGGCGGCGGCCTTCGCCAGCCAGGGGTAGGCCGGCATGTTCGATTCCGGCACCACGCTGCGCGGGTTCATCAGGTGCAGGCGGTGCCATTCGTCCGAATAGCGCCCGCCGACGCGATGCAGGTCCGGGCCGGTGCGTTTCGAGCCCCACTGGAAGGGATGGTCGTAGACGAACTCGCCCGCCACCGAGTAGTGGCCGTAGCGCTCCACCTCGGCGCGGAACGGCCGCACCATCTGCGAGTGGCAGTTGTAGCAGCCC
>SCUH01000090.1 GCA_004298295.1 Betaproteobacteria bacterium
GATCTTGGCGCCGTCGGGCGCGAGCACCACCATCTCCTCGATGCGCGCTGCGGAAACCCCGTCCTTGGCCGGGCAGAAGGTCTCCACCGCGAACACCATGCCCGCCTTGAGCTCGTAGGGCTCGATGAACGAATTGAGGCGCGAGATGAGCGGCCGTTCGTGCAGTCCGAGGCCCAGGCCGTGGCAGAAGTTGAGGCCGAAGGCGGCCATCTCGGTCTCGAAGCCGATCTCGGTGGAGCGCGGGAACATCTTCGCGACCTTGTCGGTGGTGACGCCGGGGCGCAGCATGTCGATGGCGTCGTCCATCCACTGGCGCGCGCGCTCGTAGGCGTCCTTCTGCGGCGGCGTCGCCTTGCCGACCGCAAACGTGCGGTAGTAGCAGGTGCGGTAACCGATGAAGGAATGGATGACGTCGAAATAGGCCTGGTCGCCCGGGCGGATCAGGCGGTCGGTGAAGTTGTGCGGGTGCGGGCTGCAGCGCTCGCCGGCGATGGCGTTGATCGCCTCGACGCAGTCTGAGCCCATCTCGTACAGGCGCTGGGTCGCCAGCGCGACGATCTGGCTTTCCTTGACGCCGGGCTTGAGCCCGGCGGCGATGTCCTGGTAGACGCCGTCGACCATCGCGGAGGCGATGTTGAGCAGCGTGATCTCGTCGTGGCTCTTCACTTCGCGCGCGTAGAGCATCATCTGCTGGCCGTCGCGGATCTCGAGGCCCTGCGCCTGCAGCGCGAACAGCATCGGCGGCTCGCACACGTCGATGCCGATCGGCATGCCGGCGACGCCTTCCTGGACCAGGATGTCCTTGATCTCCTTCGCCGCGGCCTCGAACAGGCCGACCTTGGGTCCGATCGCGCCGCGCATGCCCGGGTTGCCCGCGCGCACGTGGTCCTCGCGCAGCCAGGGGCAGTTGAGCTTGTGGTGGCGCGCCGCCGAACCGAAATCCCACACCCACGGCTCGCCGGTGCCGGTGAGGAGCGAGTAGCGGATCAGCTTGTCGCGCGCCCACTCGCCGATCACGGTGGACGAGATATAGCGGATGTTGTGCTGGTCGAAGCACAGCACCGCGCCCAACCCCGATTTCGCCAGCTGCGCGCGCGTGCGCGCGAGGCGGTAGCGGTGCAGCCGCCGGAAATCGACGCGCTCTTCGAAATCGACCTGCGTCGTGCCGGGCGCCATCAGCGGCCGGTGCCAGCGGTGCGCCGGCTTCAGGTCGTCTTCGTCTACGGGAAAAAACTTGGGTTTGCCGCTTTTCTTCGCCATGCCGCCTCCTGAGCGCGAAGGATAGCGGTTTATCATGGGCGAGTCATGACCCGGTTCCGCGGCGCACTCCTCAGGAAGAGCGGTCTGCCGCGGCCGTATGCGCAGTCGCGGCCGCTCGAGATCGCAGCGCTCGAACTGCCCGCTCCCGGAGCCGGCGAAGTGCTGGTCAGGATCCGCGCCGCGAGCCTGTGCCGCTCGGATCTTTCCGTGGTCACCGGCGCGCGGCCCTGGCCGCTGCCGATGGTGATCGGCCACGAGGCGGCGGGCAGCGTGGAGCGCGTCGGCGCGAACGTGACGACGGTGGCGCCCGGCGATGCCGTGGTGCTCGTCTATCTGCCGCAATGCGGTGCCTGCGCGCGCTGCGCCGCGGGCCAGCCGTGGCTTTGCGAAACGGGGGTTGCGGCGAACCGCAAGGGCGAGCTGCTGACCGGCGGCACGCGCCTCGTGCATCGCGGCGAGCAGGTTCATCACCACATGGGACTCGCGGCGTTCGCCGAGTACGCGCTGGTCGCTGAGGCCTCGGCGATCAGGATCCCGAAGGACGTGCCGCCGCAGGATGCGTGCGTGTTCGGCTGCGCCGTGCTGTGCGGTGCCGGCACCGCGCTGAACACGGCCGTCGTGGGCGCGAGTCAGTCGGTCGTGGTCATCGGGCTTGGGGCGGTCGGACTTTCTGCGCTTCTCGGCGCGAAGGCCGCGGGTGCAACGCGCATCGCCGCGCTCGACCGGCTCGAAGCCAAGTTCGCGCTCGCGCGCACTTTGGGCGCGACCGAGACGGCGCTGCCGGAGGCGGCGCCACGCGGCGCCTTCGACCACGCCATCGAATGCTCGGGAACGCTCGAAGGCTTCGAGCTCGCGATGGCGCTCGCGCATCGCGGCGGCAAGGTCACCACGCTGGGCCTGCCGGGGCCTGATGCCGCTTACCCGCTCAAGCTGGCGCCGCTCGTGGCCGACGGCCTCACGGTGCAGGGCAGCTATCTCGGCTCCTGCGTCACGCGCCGCGACGTGCCGCGCTTCATCGAGCTCTACCGCGCAGGGCAGTTTCCCGCGGCGAGCCTCGTCTCGCACCGCATCGGTCTGGAGGATCTCAACGAAGCGCTCGACCGGCTGGCGGAGGGACGGGCGCTCAGGCAGGTGATCGAGTTCGCGAGCTGATCAGACTGGCCGCCGACTGTGCCGCTTGAGCCATGCGGCCATGCCCTTCTCGGACATCGAGCCGTCAGCCAGCGCCAGGAATGCGATCACGGCGTCCGCCTCCGGAGCCCGCACTTCCCATCCATTGAGTTCAAGAAACGTGAAAGCGCAGACCAGCGCAGTGCGCTTGTTGCCGTCGAGAAATGGGTGATTGCGCGCGATGCCAAACGCGTACGCAGCAGCGAGTTCGAACAGCGTCGGTGTTTCGTAGGCCGCGCGATGCCGGGGTCGGCCCAGCGCCGACTCGAGAAGGCCGCGGTCCCTGATGCCGGGCTGTCCACCGAATTGCGCGATCTGCTCGGCGTGGAACGCGATTGCGTCCTCCGCCTCGAGCCACACACGTTTCACTTCGCGAGCTCTTTGAGCGCGTTCCGATACCGGCGGGTAACCTTGCGTGCAGCTTCGAGCTTCCTCTCGAACTCCTCGTCATAGGTGCTCAGCTCGATGCCATTCGTCGTATCGGTGCACGAAAGGTCATCGCCCTTCGCGACTTTGAGGCGCGCGACCACGCTCTTTGGCAGGATAACGCCGAGGGAATTTCCGATCTGGGTGACTTTCAGCTTCGCCATGACGCGCTCCGGTCCGATGTTATAACGGTCATTATAACGCTAGCTCAAACCTCCGGCGGCGGCACCGCCCCCTTGCGCTCGACGATCAGGCCGTAGTGCTGCGGCTCGCGGTGCCTGGCGAAATTGAACACCGTGTTCTTGTAGGAATTGCACAGGTCGAGGTCGCAACGCGCCACTGCCAGCTCGTCGCCGAGCGTCGAGCAGGCGGCGACGAGCTCCCCGGAGGGCGCGACGATGACCGAGTTGCCGATCTGCTCGACGCCCTCCTCGCAGCCCGCCTTCGCCACGCCGACCACCCAGGTGCCATTCTGGTAGGCGCCCGACTGCATCACCAGCGCATTGTGGAAGTTGGCCAGGTTGTCGTGCTCCGGCGCGGGCGGGTTGTGCACCGGCGTGTTGTAGCCGAGCAGCACCATCTCCACGCCCTGCAGCCCCATGACGCGATAGGTCTCGGGCCAGCGGCGGTCGTTGCAGATGCACAGGCCGAGGATGCCGCCGAAGGCGCGAAACACGGGAAAGCCCAGGTTTCCGGTCTCGAAGTAGCGCTTCTCCAGGTGCTGGAAGCGCCGCCAGGGCTCATGCTCGGCGTGTCCCGGCAAATGCACCTTGCGGTACTTGCCGGCGATGCGCCCCGCCTTGTCCACCAGGATCGCCGTGTTGAAACGGTGCGTCCGGCCTTGCTCTTCGCACAGCTCCGCGTAGCCCAGGCAAAAACCGATGCCGAGGCGTTTCGCCGCGTCGAACAGCGGCTGCGTCTCCGCCGAAGGCATCGCGCGCTCGAAGAAGGCGTCGATCTCGTCCTGCCGCTCGAAATGCCAGCGCGGAAAGAAGGTGGTGAGCGCCAGTTCGGGAAACACCGCGAGGTCGCAGCCATGCGACTTCGCCGCATGCAACAGCTCCAGCAGCCGTTTGACGACCTGCGGGCGCGTTTCGGTGCGCGCAACCGGTCCGAGCTGCGCCGCGCCTACCGTGACGATGCGTGTCATGTCGCTGTCTCCTTCACCTCACGCCGCGAGCACTTCGCCGGCGCTCCGTCCCACGATGCGCCGGTAGATTTCGGGATCGGTGTCGCCCTCGCTACCCAGGAGCAGCACGGCCGAGTCGCCGCCGAGCGCAAGCTGCGCGCGCAAATCCGGGCGTGCCTCCAAGGCGAGCAGCGCGGCGAGCCCCGCGCCGCCCGTTTCGCCCGCGACCACGACCGGGTCGCCCGCGCGCGGCGCCGCCAGCACGCGCACCGCCTCGAGCGCGTAGGCGTCGTCGATCGCGACGACGGCGTCGGCGCCCGTGGCGAGCACTTCCCAGGCGAGTGCCGAGACCTCGCCGCAGGCGAGTCCAGCCATCACGGTGTCCAGATCGCCGTGCACCGCGACCGGCCGCCCCGCCTCGATGCTGCGGTAGAAACAGTCGGCGCGCGACGGCTCGACCACCACGCAGCGCGGCCGCCGCGCGCCCCAGTGCAGCCAGAAGGCCGCGCACAGCGCCGCGGCGAGCGCGCCCACACCCGCCTGCACGAAAACGTGCGTCGGCACGCGGTCCGCGGGCCATTGCGCAAAGATCTCGCCGGCCATCACGCCGTAGCCATGCATCACGTCGCGCGGCACGTCGCGATAGCCTTCATAGGACGTATCCGAGACGACGTACCAGCCGTTCTTCGCGGCCGCGTCGGCGGCGTGGCGCACGGCATCATCGTAGTTGCCCTTGACGCGCCGCACCTCGGCACCGTAGCGCCGGATCGCCTCGGCGCGGCCTTCGCTCACCGACTCGTGGATGAAGATCACGCAGCGGCAGCCGAAGAGCTGCGCGCCCCAGGCGACCGAGCGGCCGTGGTTGCCGTCGGTGGCGCAGGTGACGGTGACTTCTTTCGCCGGCCGCGGCTGGCGCGAAAGCACGCGCCGCACCGCGTAGGCGCCGCCAAGCGCCTTGAAACTCTTCAGCCCGAAGCGGCCGCCCTCGTCCTTGTAGCGCAGTTCGGCCAGGCCGAGCGCGGCGGCGAGCGCAGGCAACTCGAGCAGCGGCGTCGGCGCATGACCCGGCCACGCCGAAATCTCGCGCGCGGCCGCCGCAAAACCCTCGGCATCGAGCGCCTGCGCGATCGGATAGGCCTGCGCGCGCGCCGCCGCACGCGGGTTGGCGAGCACGCGCACGCTGCTCATCGCAGGTGGCAGGCGACCGCGTGGCCCGGGCGCACTTCCTTCATCAGCGGCTCCTCGCTGCGGCAGCGCGCCTCCGCGTAGGGGCAGCGGGTGTGGAATCGGCAGCCCGGCGGCGGCGTGATCGGGCTGGGTACGTCGCCGGGCAGCACGATGCGCTTGCGCTTCGCCTTCGGATCGGGCACCGGCACCGCCGAGAGCAGCGCCTCGGTGTACGGGTGCTGCGCGTTGCGAAACAGGCTGCGCCGGTCGGTCAGCTCGACGATCTTGCCCAGGTACATCACCGCGACGCGGTGGCTGATGTGCTCCACCACGGCGAGATCGTGCGCGACGAAGAGATACGAGACGCCGAACTCCGCCTGCAGGTCGAGCAGCAGGTTGATCACCTGCGCCTGCACCGAGACGTCGAGCGCCGAGACCGGCTCGTCGCACACGATCAGCTTCGGGCGCAGCGCCAGCGCGCGCGCGATGCCCAGGCGCTGGCGCTGGCCGCCGGAGAATTCATGCGGGTACTTCACCATCTGGTCGGGCCGCAGGCCCACCTTGGCGAACAGCCACGCCGTGCGATCGCGCGCGGCCTGCGCCGAAAGGCGCTCGTAGTTGCGCAGCGGCTCCGCCACCACGTCGCCGGCGCGCAGCCGCGGGTTGAGCGAGGCGTACGGGTCCTGGAACACCACCTGCAGCTCGCGGCGCACCGGATGCATCGCCCGGCGCTCGAGCGAGTCGATGCGCCGGCCGCGCCATTCGATCTCGCCGCTGGTCGGATCGAGCAGGCGCAGGATCGTCTTGCCGGCGGTCGACTTGCCGCAGCCCGACTCGCCCACCAGGCCGAGCGTCTCGCCCTCAGCGATCGAAAAGCTGATGCCGTCGACGGCGTGCACCTGGCCGACGGTGCGACCGAAGAATCCCCGCGTCACGGGAAAATGCTTGCGCAGCTCGCGCACCTGCAGCAGCACGCCCGGGGCCGTCGCGTTCATGGCGCCGCCGCTCCCACCCGGTCGGCTTCCCAGCAGGCCGCGCTGTGCCCCGCGCCCTTGTCCTCGAGCGGCGGGTATTCGGCGTGGCAGCGCGCCTGCGCGAAACCGCAGCGCGGCGCGAAGAGGCACCCGGGCACCTCTTCCTTCAGCGAGGGCACCATGCCCGGAATCTCCACCAGGCGCTTGCGCTCGATCGCGTCGAGCTCCGCGTCCTCGAGGCGCGGGATCGAGCCGATCAGCCCGCGCGTGTACGGGTGCAGCGGCCGCTCGAACAGCGCCTCCACCGGCGCCTCCTCCACCTTGCGGC
>SCUH01000011.1 GCA_004298295.1 Betaproteobacteria bacterium
CTCGATCGTGGTGAGTCCGCCCTCGATGTTGCCCTTGGTCGGCTGCGAGTCCATCAGGTCGCTGGTCTTGTGCCGCTCGATCACCTGCTGGTAGCGGTCGAACATGAACTGGAATTTCTGCCTCACCGCGTCGGTGCGGCAGCGCGCCGCCACCAGGTGCTCGCCGCCCGTCAGCTCCGTGGTTTCGCCGAACACGAGCGTCGTGCCGTGCGGGTACAGCTTGTCGAAGGCGTTGCCGACCGTGGGATTGGCGCCGCAGCCCGAGGTGGTATCGGACTCGCCGCACTTGGTCGAGACCCACAGGTCCTTCAGCGGGCGTTCCTCGCGGCGCAGCTCGGAGGCCCACTGCACGAACTCCTTCGCCGCCTTGGAGGCGCGCAGGATGGTGTCGTGGTCGCCGTGCTGCTCGATGCCGAAGTACGCCACGGGCTTGCCCGTCGCGGCGATGCCGTCGGCGACTTTCTTCGCCCAGCCGTTCTCGATGCAGATCACGACCACCGCCGCGACGTTCGGGCTCGAGCCGGTGCCGATCAGGGTGCGGAAGTGAAGGTCCAGGTCCGCCCCGAACTGCAATCGCCCATAGGGATGCGGCAGCGCCATCGTGCCCTTGATGTTGTTCTCGACGGCCAGCGCGGCGGCATTCGACAGGTCGTCCACCGGCAGGATGATGACGTGGTTGCGCACGCCGACGCGGCCGTTTTCCCGCTTGAAGCCCCGGAAACTTGCTTTCGACAGGTCCATGCTCACCACCGCTTCGTCTTGAGGTTCTGAATGTGCGTGTGCTCGCCCTTGGCGATCGGCGCCACCACCTTGCCGATGTCGACGCCGTACTTGATCACCGTGTCCCCGGGCTTGTAGTCCCGCAGCGCAACCTTGTGGCCGATCGGGATGTCGCTCTTCGCGGTCACCCGGATGTCCTTGTCGTCCTCCATGATCCAGCCGCTCAGCTCCTGGCCGGCCTTCACCCCCTCGACCACGACGACGCCGACGCCGTCGCCGTCCTCGTGCACCACGAAATGAATCATGACTGCCTCCTTGACGCGAAAACAGTTCACGAGTCTACTCTGCCCCCACTTGGGGGGAGCACGTATGAGCCATCCGGTTCGCATGTTCGATCGCCGCGCGTTTCTCAAAGCCCTCGCCGCTCTCGGCGTCAGCGGCGCGGCGCCCGCCTACACGCAGGAACGGCCCCGCTTCGGCGAGGCGCCGTTCGCGCTGGGCGTCGCTTCCGGCTACCCGACCCAGAACGGTTTCGTCATCTGGACGCGGCTCGTGACCGACCCGTCGCTTCCGGGCGGCGGCATCGACCCGGTCCGCACGCGCGTCAACTGGGAAGTGGCGAGCGACGACAAGATGCGCGATGTCGTCGCCTCGGGCGTCGATTTTCTGGTGCCTGCCTGGGCGCATTCGATGCACGTCGAGGTCGAGGGACTCCAGCCCGACCGGCCCTACTGGTACCGGTTCAACGCCGGCAATGCCGAAAGCCCGATCGGCCGCACGCGCACCGCACCGCCCGCGCGCAGCGTACCGGCGCGCTTTCGTTTTGCCTTCGCCTCCTGCCAGCACTACGAGCACGGCTATTTCAGCGCCTATCGCCACATCCTCGCCGATGATCCCGATCTGATCGCATTCCTCGGCGACTACATCTACGGCCGGCATGCGGCCAAGGACGCGGTGCGCAGTCACGGCTCATCGGAGCCGAAGACGCTCAGCCGCTACCGGGTGCGGCACGCCCTCTACAAGACCGATCCCGACCTGCAGGCCGCACACGCCGCGGTGCCCTGGATCTGCACCTGGGATGACCACGAGGTGGCCAACGATTACGCCGCCGACCAGCCCGAAGACGATGCGCCGCTGGAGGAATGGGTCACCCGCCGGCTCGTGGCCTACAAGGCCTATTACGAGCACATGCCGCTGCGCGATCGCATGCAACCGACCGCCCAGGGCATGCGCATCTACGCGCAGATGGGCTGGGGCGACCTGGCGCGGTTCTTCATTGTCGACGGCCGGCAGTACCGCACGCCCCAGGCCTGTCCCCGGCCTGACAGCAAGAGCGGCGCGAACACGGTCAATGTTGCGGAGTGCCCGCAGCTCTTCAGCCCCGAGCGCACGCTGCTCGGCCGGCGGCAGGAAGCCTGGCTGGAAACGGCGCTGGAACTCACGCCGGCGCGCTGGAACATCCTCGCGCAACAGACCCTGATGGCGCAGCTCGACCAGCAGCCGGGACCGGGGCGCCAGGCCTGGACCGACGGCTGGGACGGCTACCCGGTGGCGAGGAAGAAGTTGCTCGATTTCATCGCGACGAAGAAAACGCCCAACCCGGTGGTGATCGGCGGCGACACGCACACGTTCTACGTTGCCGACCTGAAGCGGGATTTCGATCAGGCCAAGTCGCCCGTGGTGGCGAGCGAATTCGTCGGCACGTCGATCTCCAGCCAATCCTCCTGGCCGCCGGAACGCATGGCGCAGCTGCTGGCGGAAAATCCGCACCTCAAGTTCGCCGACAACCGCCACCGGGGCTACGTGCGCGTCGAGGTGACGCCGAAGCAGTGGCGCGCCGACCTGCGTGCGATGGAAACCGTGGCCAAGCCGGACGGAGCTTGCAGCACGCTGGCGAGCTTCGTGGTGGATGACGGGCGGCCGGGGCCGCGGCGCATCTGACTAGCGGCAGCGCAGGTTCGCTGCCGGGTCTTCGATCGGCTTGTTGCAGTCCTGCTCCGCGACGCGGCGCGTGGGATCGAGTTCGGTTGTCGCGTCAATCCTGTGTTCGTCCTGGCCGCTGATGAGGGCGGCCACGAATCCGAGCCCGACCAGCGCGCCCGCGGCCGGTCCGGCACGAATGCCGATGCTGGCGGAGCCGCCCGGCGCGGCGCCGGAGGTTCCCGGACCGATATTCACGCCGGTATGCGCGTGACAGGCGGCGAGCAACAGTGCAAACGGCAGGAGGATCCAGCGCATGGCTAGATGCTAGCCCGCGCCCGCCGCGCGGCGCAGCCGGTCGAGCACCGCGGTCCATGCGGGCGTCTCCGGCGGGGATTCGATGAGGAGCATCTCGCAGTCCGCGGCATCCAGTTCGCGCAGCGCGCCGTAAAGACGCTGCGCATATGCGGCGGGATCGCGCGGCATCCGGATCCAGCGCGCGACCCGTTCATCGGGCCGCGAGAACGCCAGCACCGCAACGCGCGCACCCGGCTGCGCGATCTGCGCATCGAGCGCGTGCGCAGGCACCAGCCGCGCCGGAGTGCGTGGCGCATAGTGCCGCTCGAGGCCGCCTGAGTGGCGCGGCGAGTCGACGCGCTTCGATGCGATGCCGCAACCCAGAACCGTCTCGATCTCCTCCTGCCGGATATGCCCGGGCCGCAGCAGCACCGCTGCCTCGCCCGACAGGTCGACGATGGTCGATTCGATACCGACGCTGCCCGGCTCGCCTTCGAGGACGAGGTCGACTGCAGCACCCAGATCCTCGCGCACGTGTGCCGCGGTGGTCGGGCTGACGCGACCGAAAAGATTCGCCGACGGCGCCGCCACGCCGCCGCCGAACGCATGCAGGAGCGCCTGCGCCACCGGATGCGAGGGCACGCGCAGCCCGACCGTGTCCTGTGCGCCCGTGACGAAGTCCCTGGCCTGCGGCGAGCGTTTCAGGATCAGCGTGAGAGGTCCCGGCCAGAAGCGCGCGGCGAGCCGATGCGCCGCACCGGGCACGTCGCGCGCCCATTCGAAAGCGCTTGCGGCGCGGGCGAAATGCACGATCACGGGATGATCCGTGGGGCGCTGCTTGACCGCGTACAGACGTGCAATGGCGGCCGCATTGGCAGCGTCGGCCCCGAGGCCGTACACGGTTTCGGTGGGGAACGCGACCAGTCCGCCGGCGCGGAGGATCTCCACCGCGCGCCGGACTGCGTCGTTCACAGCTTGAGCGGCGCGGCCTTGAGCA
>SCUH01000091.1 GCA_004298295.1 Betaproteobacteria bacterium
ACACGCCGCGATTTCTTCGGCGTGCCCCGGCAAGGCCAAGTAGCTCAGTTGGTAGAGCAGAGGACTGAAAATCCTTGTGTCGGTGGTTCGATTCCGCCCTTGGCCACCAAACTTCGCGCCATGCCTGAGGTGACGCAACCGGAATCCCGCTACGCCTGGTGGCGTCTGGCCGCGGCGCTCGCGCTCATGACACTCGGCGGCTCGGGCATGTATGGCGTGACCGTGGCGCTGCCGCCGGTGCAGGCGGAGTTTGGCGTCTCGCGCGGCGATGCGTCGCTTCCGTACACGCTGACGATGATCGGTTTCGGGATCGGCAGCATCCTCATGGGGCGCCTGTCGGACCGCTTCGGCGTGATGGTGCCGGCACTCTGCGGTTCGCTGTGCCTCGCGCTCGGCCTGGTTGCGGCGGGCTTCGCGCAGAGCCTGTGGCAATTCGCGCTGATCCAGGGCGTCATGATCGGCTTTCTCGGCAGCTCGGGAACGTTCGCGCCGCTGGTGGCCGACATATCGCTGTGGTTCACGCGCCGCCGCGGCATCGCGGTGGCGATCTGCGCCAGCGGCAATTACCTGGCCGGCGCACTGTGGCCGCCGGTGCTGCAGTACTTCTTCGACGGCTATGGCTGGCGTGCAACCTTCATCGGCGCCGGACTGTTTGTTCTGTTCGCCGGCGTGCCGCTGACGCTCGCCCTGCGGAGGCGCCCGCCCGTACATGCGCTCGCAGCAGCCGCAGGCGGCGGCAGCCATGCCTCGCCGCGGTCGCTCGGCCTGTCCCCCAATGCGCTGTTCGTGCTGCTGTGCACCTCGGGCGTGGCCTGCTGCGTGGCGATGTCGATGCCCCAGGTGCACATCGTCGCGTACTGCGGCGATCTGGGGTTCGCGGCGGCACGCGGCGCGGAAATGCTCTCGCTCATGCTCGCCTGCGGCATCGTGAGCCGGCTCGCCTCGGGCTGGATCTGCGACCGCATCGGCGGTCTGCGCACGCTCCTGCTCGGCGCGAGCCTGCAGGCGGTCGCACTGGCGTTGTTCCTGCCCTTCGACGGGCTGGGGGCGCTCTACGTCGTGTCGGCCCTGTTCGGCCTGTTCCAGGGCGGCATCGTGCCTTCGTACGCCATCATCGTGCGCGAGCATTTCCCGGTGCGCGAGGCGGGCTGGCGTGTCGGCGCAGTGCTGACGGCGACACTGCTCGGCATGGCGCTCGGCGGCTGGATGTCGGGCGCGATCTTCGATTTCGCGGGATCGTACCGGGCCGCTTTCCTGAACGGCATCGGCTGGAACCTGGTGACCATCCTGATCGCGGCCGAGCTGTTGCGACGCACGCGGCATCGCGCCAGCCCGCAGCCGATTTAATCCGGATCAAGCGCCGGGCTTGACAGGAACCGCTAAAATCGCCACGGAACAAGCATTTACGGTAATCGCGGCGTGACCCTGTTCGCACTTGGCCTGAATCACCAGACTGCCCCGCTCGACGTGCGCGAGCGGGTGGTGATCGACTTCGACCACATGGCGGGCGCGCTCGCGCAAATGAAGCGCGGATTGGCCTCGGAGGCGGCGATCCTTTCCACCTGCAACCGCACCGAGCTGTACTTCTCTGCCGAGCAGCCCAAGCCGGCTGCGGCCTGGCTGGCGCAGTTCCACCGGCTCGAGCCGGGCGCGCTCGCGCCTTACCTCTACACCCTGCCGCGCGAGCAGGCCGTGCGGCACGCGTTCCGCGTCGCCTCCGGGCTCGATTCGATGGTGCTCGGCGAGCCGCAGATCCTCGGCCAGCTGAAACAGGCCGTGCGCGTCGCCGAGTCGGCCGGCACCCTCGGCACGGTGCTGCACAAGCTGTTCCAGCGCTCCTTTGCGGTCGCCAAGGAAGTGCGCACCACGACCGAAGTCGGCGCCAACAGCGTGTCGATGGCGGCCGCGGCGGTGAAGCTGGCGGCGCGCATCTTCCCCTCGCTGCACGAGCAGAACGTGCTGTTCATCGGCGCCGGCGAGATGATCGAATTGTGCGCCACCCACTTCGCGGCGCAGAGCCCGGCGCGCCTGAGCGTCGCCAACCGCACGCTCGAGCGCGCGCATGCGCTGGCGCACCGCTTCAGCGGCCGTGCCCTGGAGCTGCGCGGGCTCGGCGAGCATCTCGCCGAGTACGACGTCGTGGTGAGCTGCACGGCCTCGTCCTTGCCGATTCTCGGCAAGGGCATGGTGGAGCGGGCGCTGCGCGCGCGCCGCCGCCGGCCGATGTTCATGGTCGATCTGGCGGTGCCGCGCGACATCGAACCCGAGGTCGGTGAGCTGGACGATGTCTTTCTCTACACGGTCGACGATCTGCAGGAGATCGTGCAGGGCAACCTCGACGCGCGGCGCTCGGCGGTCGAGCAGGCCGAAGCGATCATCGAAACGCAGGTCGGCCAGTTCATGCACTGGATGGCGGCGCGCGAAGGCGTGCCCCTGATCCGCCAGCTGCGCGAGCAGGCCGAGCAGGCGCGCCTTCACGAGGTCGAGCGCGCGCTGAAATCGCTGCATCGGGGCGATGACCCGAAGCAGGTGCTGGAAGCCCTGTCGCAGGGGCTCGCCAACAAGCTCATGCACGGGCCGACCCAGGCGTTGAACGAGGCCACGGGCGAAGAGCGGCGCGCGCTGGGCGAGGCCATCGCGCGGCTGTTCCGCCTGCCCCATTGAAAGCGACGCTGCGCACGCGGCTCGAAAGCCTCTGCGCGAGGCTCGAGGAGCTCAACCGACTGCTCGCCGCGCAGGAGGCTACGCGCGACCTGGAGCAGTTCCGCAAACTTTCGCGCGAGCACGCCGAGCTGAGCAGCCTGGCCAGTCTGTACGCGCGCTTCCGGCAATCCGAGCACGACGCTGACGCCGCGCGCGAGATGGCGGCCGATCCCGCAATGAAGGCGTTCGCAGACGACGAGCTCAAGGTGGCGCGCGCCGCGATGGCGACGCTCGAGGCCGAGCTGCAGCGCCAGCTGCTGCCCAAGGACCCGAACGACGAGCGCAACATCTTTCTCGAGATCCGCGCCGGCACCGGCGGCGACGAGTCGGCGCTCTTCGCCGGGGACCTGCTGCGGATGTACACGCGCTACGCCGAGCGGCAGGGCTGGCAGGTCGAAATCATCTCCGAAAGCGCTTCCGAACTCGGCGGCTTCAAGGAAGTGATCGCGCGCCTCGCGGGCCAGGGCGCCTATTCCGCGCTCAAGTTCGAATCCGGCGGCCACCGCGTGCAGCGCGTGCCGCAAACCGAGGCGCAGGGGCGCATTCACACTTCGGCCTGCACGGTGGCGGTGCTGCCGGAAGCCGACGCCATCGACGACGTCGTGCTCAACCCCGCGGAGCTGCGCATCGACACTTTCCGCGCCTCCGGCGCCGGCGGGCAGCACGTCAACAAGACCGATTCCGCGATCCGCGTCACGCACCTGCCCACCGGGATCGTGGTCGAGTGCCAGGATTCGCGTTCGCAGCACAAGAACCGGGAAAAGGCGCTCGCGGTGCTCGCCGCGCGCATCAAGGACAAGCAGACGCGCGAACAGCAGGCCAGGACGGCGTCGACGCGCAAGCTCCTGATCGGCTCGGGCGACCGCTCGGAGCGCATCCGCACGTACAACTTCCCGCAGGGGCGGGTGACCGACCACCGCATCAACCTCACGCTCTACAAGATCGACCGCATCATGGACGGCGAGCTGAACGAGCTGATCGGCGCGCTCGCCGCCGAGCTGCAGGCCGAGCAGCTCGAGCAGCTCGCGGCCGAACCCGCTTGAAGGTCGCGGCGGCGCTCGCCTCGGCCGCGATCGAGCCGCGCGAAGCGCGCCTGCTGCTCGCCGAGGCCTGCGGTTTCTCGGAGGCGAGCGTGCTGGCGCACCCGGAACGCGAATTGCCGGACGCGGCGGCGGCGAGCTTCGCCGCGATGGCGGCGCGGCGGCGCGCGGGCGAGCCCATCGCCTACATCCTCGGGCGGCGCGAGTTCTACGGGCTGACGCTCGCCGTGTCGCCCGCCGTGCTGATCCCGCGGCCGGAAACCGAATTGCTGGTGGAGCTGGCGCTGGGGCGCCGCCCGTCCACGGTGCTCGATCTGGGGACCGGCTGCGGCGCGATTGCGCTGGCGATCAAGCTCGCCCTGCCGCAGGCGCGCGTGGTGGCAGTCGAAGCGAGCGCTGCGGCGCTGGTCCTGGCGCGGCGCAACGCGGCGAAACATTCGCTCGCGATCGATTTGCGCCATGGCCTGTGGTTGGAGCCCGTGGCGGGCGAGCGTTTCGATCTGATCGTCGGCAATCCGCCGTACGTGGCGCAAGGCGATCCGCACCTGGCGCAGGGCGACGTGCGTTTCGAACCCCCCGCCGCGCTGGTGGCGGGGGTGGACGGCCTGGAAGCAATCCGCGACATTGTCCGGCAGGCAGCGGATTTCCTGGCACCGGGCGGTTGGCTTTTGCTGGAGCACGGGCTCGGCCAGGAGGCGGCGGTTTGCCAGCTGCTGGCGTTGCGCGGATTCGATGGCATAGCGACGTGGCCTGACCTGGCGGGCATTGCACGGGTGAGCGGTGGCAGGCTAAAATCCGACTAACCCGATCAAGTATTAAGAGGCTGCCATGGACGTCCAGCAACGCATCAAGGAACAGGTTGGCAAGAACCCGGTCGTGCTTTATATGAAAGGCACGCCGCAATTTCCGCAATGCGGCTTTTCGTCGCTCGCGGTGCAGGTGCTGAACGCCTGCGGCGTCAACCGTTTTTACAGCGTCAACGTGCTGGAAGACGCCGCCATCCGCCAGGGCATCAAGGAATTCGCCAACTGGCCCACCATCCCGCAGCTCTACGTCAACGGTGAATTCATCGGCGGATCGGACATCATTCGCGAGATGTACGAGTCCGGCGAATTGCAGAAGATGCTGCAGTCGGTGAAGCAGCAGGCCTAGCGGCCTAGCGCTCGGCTGCCAGGCGCGCGCGGGCGCGCGCGATCGCCTTTCTGACCTGCCGTGGCGCCGTGCCGCCGACGTGATCGCGCCCCGCCACCGAACCCTCGAGCGTGAGCGCGGCGTAGACGTCCTCGCCGATCGCGACCGAATACCGCTGCAGCACGGACAACGGCAGGTCCGCCAGATCGCAGCCGGTGGCTTCGGCCTCGCGCACGACATGGGCCACGATTTCATGAGCATCGCGGAACGCCAGGCCTTTGCGCACCAGATAGTCGGCGAGGTCGGTCGCCGTGGAAAAGCCCTCCGCGGCGGCCGCGCGCATCGCCGCCGGGCGCGGCTCGATGCCCGCGGTGAGAGGCTCGAACGCCGCCAGCGAATCCCTGACCGTGTCCACGGCGTCGAACAGCGGTTCCTTGTCTTCCTGGTTGTCCTTGTTATAGGCGAGCGGCTGCGCCTTCATCAGCGCGAGCAGCGCCACCAGGTCGCCGAAGACCCGGCCCGACTTGCCGCGGACCAGTTCGGGCACGTCCGGGTTCTTCTTCTGCGGCATGATCGAAGAGCCGGTGCAGAAGCGGTCGGGCAGGCGCACGAAGCCGAAGCGCGGATTCATCCACAGCACCAACTCCTCGGCGAAGCGCGACAGGTGCACCATGATGAGCGCCGCGCAGGCCGCGAACTCGATCGCGAAATCGCGGTCCGAAACGGCGTCGAGCGAGTTCTCGGCGATGGCCTCGAAGCCCAGCTCGCGCGCGACGTGCTCGCGATCGATGGCAAAAGTGGTGCCGGCGAGCGCCGCCGCGCCGAGCGGCAGCACGTTGGTGCGCCGGCGGCAGTCGGCGAGCCGCGCCCGGTCGCGCTCGAACATCTCGACGTAGGCGAGCAGGTGGTGGCCGAAGGTCACCGGCTGCGCCACCTGCAGATGTGTGAAGCCGGGCATGACGAGCGCGGCGTGGCGCTCCGCCTGCGCCAGGAGCTGCTCGCACAGGCGCGCGAGCTGCGCGCGGATGGCGTCGATCTCCTCGCGCAACCAGAGCCGCACGTCGGTCGCCACCTGGTCGTTGCGCGAGCGCGCGGTGTGCAGGCGCTTGCCGGCGTCCCCGACGAGCTCGGTCAGGCGCCGCTCGATGTTGGTATGCACGTCTTCCGCGTCGAGCGACCAGGCAAACGTTCCCGCCTCGATCTCGGCGCCGATCGCACCCATGCCGCGCTCGATCGCCGCGAGGTCGGCGCCGGACAGGATGCCGCCCGCCGCCAGCATGCGCGCGTGGGCGAGCGATCCCGCGATGTCGTGCCGGGCGAGTCGCTGGTCGAACGCAATCGAGGCCGTGAAGCGCTTGACCAGCGCGTCGACCGGTTCGCCGAAACGGCCAGACCAGGGCTTGGCGCGCGCGGCGCCGGCCGCCGCGGGAACTTTCCCGGGACGCTTGGACGCACCTTTAGGCATGGGGCATACTGGAAAAGCGGCGCGATGGCGCGCCGCGAAGCGCTCAATGTCCAGTATAAGCCAAAACGTCCAGCCGGACGCCCTTCCGGACCTGCGCAATCTCGGCGTGATCGCGCGCGTCCTGCTGGGTGCGCATCTGCTCGCGCTGGGCGCCGCGATCTTCGCCGAACCGTCGTGGCCGCAGGCGCTGATGCGCTTCGCGCGCGTTGCGGCGCTGCTCGAGCCGCTGCTGCTGCTGAGCGTGGTGGCGCTCTATCTCGCCTCGCCGTGGCTGGCGCGGCTGCCGTATGCGCAGGGCTGCGCCCTTCTGATAGCGATCGAGCTCGCGCTCGCGGCGGCGGTTCATGCGATCGCCGTGCGGGCGGGCAGCGAGTTTGCGCCGGGGAGCCTGCTTCGCCTGCTCGCACTCACCGCCGGCATCACGCTGCTGCTGCTGGGGTACTTCCGCCTTTGGGCACGCGCCTACTCGCCGGCGCTGGCAGAGGCGCGGCTGCAGGCGCTGCAGGCGAGAATCCGCCCGCATTTCCTGTTCAACAGCCTGAACGCGGTGCTCTCGCTCATCCGGCGCGATCCGCGTCGCGCCGAGCGCGCGCTGGAAGACCTCGCCGACCTTTTCCGCGAACTGATGGCCGACGGCCGCCGTTTCGTTCGCCTGGCCGACGAGATCGCGCTGCTCGAGCGCTACGCCGGCATCGAAAAGCTGCGCCTGGGCGAACGACTGCGCATCGTCTGGGAGCTCGATGGCGCGCCCTCCGATGCCCTGCTGCCGCCGATGGTGCTGCAACCGCTGCTCGAGAACGCCGTGTACCACGGCGTCGAGCCCGCGACGGGCGCCTCCGACGTGCTGGTGCGCATCGAGCGGCGCGGCAACCGGGTGCTGGCGCGCATCGAGAACCCGTATCGCGAGCACGAGATGGGGCATCGCGCCGGTAACCGCATGGCGCTGGACAACATCCGCGAACGCCTGCGGCTTTTTTTCGACGCGGAGGCGCGCCTGGAATCGGCGGTCGAAGCCGGCCGCTACCGGGTCGAGATCGAAATGCCGTACCGCAGCGGCGGGCGGGGCAGGCCATGACTGCGCTGGCGGTATTCATCGTGGACGACGAGCAGCCGGCACGCGAGCGGCTCAAGGAGCTGCTCGGCGACATCGCCGGGGAGATGCCGACGCGCGTCGTGGGCGAGGCGCGCAACGGCGTCGAGGCCGTGGAACAGCTGCCGATGAGCGGTGCACGCGTGCTGCTGCTCGACATCGAGATGCCCGGCATGGGCGGGCTGGAGGTCGCACGCCATCTGGCCGCGCTGCCGCAGGCGCCGGCGGTGGTCTTCGTCACGGCGCACGACCGTCACGCCGTCGAAGCGTTCGAGCTCAACGCGCTCGACTACCTGATGAAGCCGGTGCGCGCCGGCCGGCTCGCCGCCGCGCTGCGCAAGGCTGCGGCAACGGCGGCGCCGGCGCGCGAGCGGCTCGAGCGCGCGGCCAGCGCGGCGCGCCAGTATTTTTCGGTGACCGAGCGCAACCGCATCGTGCTGGTGCCGGTGCGCGAAGTCGTGTATTTCAAGGCGGAACTCAAGTACGTGACCCTGCGCACGCGCGCGGGCGAGCACCTGATCGAGGAGTCGCTGGTGGCGCTGGAACGCGAATTCGCGGAGCACTACGTGCGCATTCACCGCAATTGCCTGGTGGCGCGCGCCGCGGTGCGCAGTCTCGAGCGTGCGGGCGAAGGCGACGAGGAGCCGCGCTGGAACGTCGTGCTTGACGGCATCGCCGAGCCCCTGCCGGTGAGCCGCCGCCAGTGGCCGGTGGTCAAGGCGCTCGTCGCCGAAGGTCGGGAATGAAGCCCAACCTCGTCATCGCAACGCGTCGCAGCCGGCTGGCGCTGTGGCAGGCCGAGCACGTCAAGGCCCGGCTCGAGGCGCTGCATCGGGGTTTGCGCGTGGATCTCGCGCCGATGTCGACGCGCGGCGACGAATTGCTCGAGGCCACGCTTGCGACGGCGGGCGGCAAGGGGCTGTTCGTGAAGGAACTCGAGCAGGCGATGGCGGATGGCCGCGCCGATCTGGCAGTGCACTCGATGAAGGACGTGCCGGTCGAGCTGCCGCCGGAATTTGTGCTTGCGGCGATTACCGAGCGTGAGGACCCGCGCGACGCCCTGGTGTCGATGCGCCATGCCAGCCTGGCCGAGATGCCGCCGGGCGCGATCGTCGGCACCTCGAGCCTGCGCCGGCAGGCGCAGATCGCCGAGCGCTATCCCGCGCTGCAGATACGCCCCCTGCGCGGCAATCTGGACACGCGCCTGGCCAAGCTCGACCGCGGCGATTACGCCGCCATCGTGCTCGCGGCCGCAGGCCTCAAGCGCCTGGGCCTCGCGGCACGCATCCGCAGCCTGCTTTCCGTGGAGGAAAGCCTCCCGGCCGCGGGGCAGGCGGCGCTCGGCATCGAGTGCCTGGCCTCGCGTGCCGAGGTCCTCGCCCTCGTCGCGCCGCTGGCGGATGTCTCGAGCAGCGCCTGCGTGCTCGCCGAGCGCGCCGTGAATCGCCGCCTCGGCGGCAATTGCGCGGTGCCGCTCGGGGCGTTCGCCGAACCGGGTGCGCGCGGGCTGCGCCTGCGCGCCGTGGTCGCCTCGCCCGACGGCCGGCGCATGGCTCGCGCCGACGAACAGGGCCCGGCGTCAGACCCGGAAACACTCGGCGCGCGCGTCGCAGAACGGCTGCGCGAGCGCGGCGCCATCGAGATCCTGCAAGCGCTCCAACCGTGAGCGAGCGGCCGCTCGCCGGCAAGCGCATCGTCGTGACGCGCCCGAGAGAGCAGGCCGCAGGGCTCGCGGCGCGCATCCGCGCGGCGGGCGGCGATCCGGTGCTGATTCCGGCGATCGAATTCCGCGACCTGGCGGAACTCGGCCCGTTCGACGCCATCGCCGAGCGGCTGGAGGCGTTCGATTGCGCCATCTTCGTGAGTCCGACCGCGGTGCGCAAGGCGATGGCGCGGCTGCGCATGCGTCGCGGCGCGAGGCCGTGGCCGCCGGCGCTGCGCGTGGCCGCCATCGGGCGCGCCAGCCAGCGCGCACTGCAGGAGGCCGGCATCGCGCCGGTACTCGTACCGCCGGCACGGGCCGACAGCGAGGCGCTGCTCGCAATGCCGGAGTTTGCGCGCCCGAGCGGGCAACGCATCGTGATTTTCCGGGGGCGAGGCGGTCGCGAATTGCTGGGCGAGACGCTCGCTGCGCGCGGCGCGCGGGTGGAGTACGCGGAGTGTTACGCCCGCGCCATGCCCGCGTCCGCCACGGACCCCCTGGGAGGCGACCACGGCGCAGCGGGTGCGATCGATGCCGTGACGCTGTCCTCCGGCGAAGGCCTTGCCAATCTGCACGCTCTGCTGGACGAACGCGGCCGCGAGCAGTTGCGTGGCACACCGCTGTTCGTGCCGCATGCGCGCGTGGCCGAACAGGCGGCTGCTCTGGGCGCGCGCAAGGTGACGATTGCCGGCCCGGGCGACGCCGAGATGCTCGACGCGCTGGTGGCATACTTTCGCAGCGTCGAGTAAAACACCTCGCATGGACCAGTCCTCAGCGCCCCAGCCGGCCCCGGCCGACGCGCGCTCACGCCTTGGCGTGTTGGCGGGCATCGGCCTGGCGGTTGCGCTCGCCTTCACCGCGACGCTGTGGTGGGACACGCGCGGCCGGATCGGGGCAATGCAGGAGGAGGTCGCGCGGCGACTGCGCGACATCGAAGCGCAAAGCCACAGCGCCCGCGCCGCAGCGCGCGAAGCGCAGGAGGCAACGCGCCAGGCGCACGCCAAGCTGGCTGCGCTCGAAGCCCGCGTCGTCGAATCGCAGGGACAGCAGCTCGCGCTGGAGGCGCTCTACCAGGACCTTTCACGCAACCGCGACGAGTGGCAGCTGGCGGAAATCGAGCAGGTGCTCGCCATCGCGCAGCAGCAGCTGCAGCTGGCGGGCAACGTGCGCGCTGCGCTGCTCGCGCTGCAGCTCGCGGAAGGTCGGCTGGCACGCGCCGACCGGCCGCAGTTCCTGCCGGTACGGCGCGCGCTGGCGCGCGACATCGAGCGCCTGAGATCGGTGCCGTCGATCGACCTGCCGGGGATGAGCCTCAAGCTGGACGCGCTGGTCGCTGCGGTGGACACGCTGCCGCTTGCGTTCGAGGAACGGACGGAGCGACCGGCGGCGCCCAAGGGTGCCGCCGGCCCGCCGAAGGAGGAAGGCTTGTGGCCGCGCTTTGCCGGCGAGCTATGGAAGGAATTGCGCCAGCTCGTCATCGTGCGCAGGGTCGAAACCGACGAGCCGCCGCTGCTGCCGCCTTCGCAGGCCTACTTCGTGCGCGAGAATCTGAAGCTGCGGCTGCTGAACGCGCGGGTCGATCTGCTGAGCCGCGATGAGGCGGGTTACCGCGAGGACCTGCGCGTGGCGCAGCGCTGGATCCATCGCTATTTCGATGCGCGCTCCAAGCCCGCGCAGGCCGCGCTGGCGCAGTTGAAGCAGCTCTCGGCCGCCTCGGTCAGCTTCGAGCCGCCGTCCATCGCGGAAAGCCTCGAGGCGGTACGCGGCTTCAAGTCACGCCGCGAGCGCGGCTAGGCGCGTGGCGTGAGGGCCCTGTTCTGGCTGGTCGCGGTGTTTGCCGCTGCCGTGGCGCTCGCGATCTTCGGGCGCTCGCAGGAAAGTTACGCGCTGCTCGTGTATCCGCCGTGGCGCATCGAAATCTCGCTGCTGTTGTTCGTGGTCGGCCTGCTGGCCGCATTCGCGCTGGCCTACATCGTCATCCGGCTGGTTCACCACGCGCTCGAGCTTCCGGTTCACGTGCGGGCCTACCGGGAGCGCCGGCGGCGCGAGCGCGGGCAGGTGGCGCTCGCCTCGGCGCTGCAGGCTTACCTGGAAGGCCGGTTCGCGCGTGCCGAAAGGGAAGCGCGTCTGGCCTGGGAGGACGGCGCGATGCGCGGCTTGGCGGCAATCGTCGCGGCGCGCGCCGCGCACGAGTTGGGCGAAACGGCACGCCGCGAGCAGTGGCTTGAGCGGGCGGGGGCTGCCGGCGAATCGATCCAGGCAGCGCGGCTGGTTTCGCAGACCGAGTTCGCCCTCGACGAGCGCGATTTTTCGGGCGCCCGCGACGCGCTCCGCACCCTGCACAGCACCGGGCCACGGCACATCGCCACGCTGCGCATGCTGCTGCGCGCGGAGCGCGGCGCGCAGAACTGGGAGGAGGTCGTGCGGCTGGCGCGGCTGCTTGCCAAGCGCGGCGCGATCGCACCCGCGGTCGCGGCGGAGCACCAGGCGCAGGCCTGGGTGGAGCTTCTCGGCCGCGCTGCGAGCGACCGGCGCGGGTTCGAGGAATGCTGGCGCCGGATTCCGGGTGACGACCAGCTGCAGCCGCGCGTGGCGCTGGCGGGGGCGCGGCACGCCTCGGCGCTCGGCAATGCGCCGCTGGCACGAGATATCATCGAGCGCGCTTTGGCCAGAGAGTGGGATGCGTCCCTGGCGGGCGCGTATGGCGAGCTGCCGCCACTCGACGTGGCGGATCGCGGCCGCGAAGCGCGCACGCGCATCGAACGCGCCGAGCGCTGGCTCGCCACGAGGCCCGAGGAACCGTTATTGCTGGCGGCGCTGGGCCGGCTGTGCGCGCACGCCGAATTGTGGGGGCAGGCGCAGCGCTACCTCGAGGCATCGCTCGCCTTCGAATCGTCGCGCGCTTCACATCTTGAACTGGCTCGGCTCCTCGAGCGGCTCGGTCAGTCCGCCGAGGCTGCAGAGCACTACCGAAAGGCAGCCGAGATCGGCTGAGCGAGGCGACTGTCAATTGCTGCAGAGCAATAAAAGAGATCGCCTTGTTGCACTGCACCAAAGACATATGAATGGTTGTGGCAAGGGCGCAACAAGCAGGTGGAAAAATTATCATCCCGCCCGTGACAAAGTTCCGCGCCCCGACGGCCCGCGTAGATAATTCGAGCGTTACCAAATGTAACCGCGGACTCGGGCGTATTGGCGGGACTGCAATGCGCATGGCGCCGCAAACAAACCTGGGGGAGTCGATGAAGAACAAGATTGTCAGCCGCACCCGGATTTCCATCGCAGTCACGTTTGCACTCGGAACAGGTCTCTTGGGCACGGCTTTCGCCCCAGG
>SCUH01000092.1 GCA_004298295.1 Betaproteobacteria bacterium
CGCGTTCCGCCCTGCTCTGCCTTGGCATCGCCTTGCCCGTGGCTGCGCTGGTCGCAGCGAGCTGGCCCGCAATGCTCTGGTTGCGCGCGCCCGAGCAGGCGGCGCAATGGTGGTCGATCCTCACCCAGCCGAAGGGCACGCTGGCGACGAACCTGCGCTATTACCTCGTCACCGCCAGCTGGTTCGCCTGGCCGGCGTGGCCGCTCGCGGCCTGGGCGATCTGGGCGCGGCGCAGCGACCTGCTCAGCGTCCGGATGTTCCTGCCGCTGGCGGCACTGGTGCTGTCGCTCGCCGGCGTCGCACTGGCGGGCCCTGCGCAGGACATCAACTCGATCGCGCTGCTGCCATCCCTGGCGCTGCTCGCCGCGCAGGGCGTCGCCCAACTGCGGCGCGGCGCCGCCAATGCGCTCGACTGGTTCGGCGCCATGACCTTCAGTTTTTTCGCCGCGCTGGTGTGGCTCGGCTACGTGGCGATGATGACCGACGTGCCGCCCCGCATCGCGCGCAACTTCGCCAAGACCGCGCCCGGCTTCGTGCCGCATTTCGAATGGCTGCCGTTCGCCGTGGCACTCGCGCTGCTCGCGGGCTGGATCGTGCTGGCGTTCTTCAGCGCGCCGTCGGCGACGCGCGGCGTGACGCGCTGGGCGGCCGGTGCGGCGCTGCTGTGGGGAACGGTGGCCACGCTGTGGATGCCGTGGACCGATTACCAGAAGAGCTACCGGCCGGTGGCGCTGCAGATCCAGTCGAAGATTCCTGCAGGCACGCGCTGCATCGCGCGCAGCGGCGTCGGCTCGGCGCAGCGCGCCGTGCTCAGCTATCATGCCGGCGTCCGCACGCAGCCCTTGGAGCGATCGAGTCCGGCGCGCTGCCCGTTGCTCCTCGTGCAGGGCAGCGCGCGCCACGAGCGGGACGCGCCGGGGGCGCCATGGGTCAAGCTCGCGGACGTGGGCCGCCCCGGCGACAAGGGCGAGCGCCTGCGCCTTTACCACCATCGCCCATGATGACGACGCCGCCGACCGCATGTCCTGCCTGGCAGCAGCTGGGAAAGGAAGCGGCACGCCTGCGCGCGCTGTCACTGA
Organism: Betaproteobacteria bacterium; assembly: GCA_004298295.1. GTDB lineage: Bacteria > Pseudomonadota > Gammaproteobacteria > Burkholderiales > SG8-39 > 2-02-FULL-66-14. The sequence continues at coordinate 1,080 of SCUH01000092.1, forward strand.
CCGAGCTCTTCGCGCAGAATCGGCAGCGCGCGCAGGACTGCACGCTCGCCGGAGCCGGCCTGCGGCTCGATTTTTCGCGCCAGCGCGTTGACCGCCGCGTGCTGGAGCTGCTCGTGACGCTCGCCGCCGAGCGCGGCCTGCCGCAATGGCGCGCGGCACTGTTCAGCGGCGAATCGATCAACACGACCGAACAGCGTGCGGTGGGTCACACGGCATTGCGCGCGGGCGAGGCGGCGCCTGCCGAAGTGCGGGCAACGCTCGAGTGCATGCGGGGTCTCGCGCAGCGCCTGCGCGGCGAGGGGCGCGTGCGCCGCATCGTGCACCTCGGCACTGGCGGCTCGGCGCTCGGCCCGCAGCTCGTCGTGGACGCGCTGGGCACGCAGGGCACCGACCTCGAATTCGCGTTCGCCGCCAACATCGACCCGCTCGACCTCGACCGCGCACTCGCAGGCGCGCGCCCGGAGACGACACTGTTCGTCGTCGTGTCGAAGACCTTCACCACCGAAGAAACCCTCGCCAACGCGCGCGCCGCGCGGCGCTGGCTGGGGACGCGCGACCCGGCGTCGCATTTCATCGCGGTCACGGGCAACGCAGCGGCGGCCCGCGCATTCGGCGCGGGCGAGGTCCTGCCGCTGCCGGATTCGATCGGCGGGCGTTTTTCGCTCTGGTCCGCGGCGGGGCTTTCCGCGCTGTGCGCGATCGGCGCCGAGCGCTTCGATGCACTGCTGGCGGGTGCGCGCGAAGTCGACGGGCACTTCGCTTCGGCGCCGCCGGAGCGCAACCTGCCGTTGCTCATGGCGCTGCTCGGCGCCTGGAACGTCAATTTCCTCGGTGCCGCGACCCTCGCGGTGCTGCCCTACGCCCACGCCCTGCGGCTCCTGCCCGCCTACCTGCAGCAGCTGGAGATGGAATCGAACGGCAAGTGCGTCGATCGCGAAGGGCGCGCGCTCGACTACGCCACGGCGCCGGTGGTGTGGGGCGCGGAGGGCACGGTGGGGCAGCATTCGTTCCATCAGCTGCTGCACCAGGGCACGCAGGCCGTGCCGGCAGACTTCATCGTCGCCGCGGTGAACGCCGAGCTGGACGCCAACGCCGAAGCGCAGGCCGACGCGCTCGCCTTCGGCACGGCCGATGCGTCGTTGCCGCCGCACCGGCGCCACCCGGGCAACCGGCCCTCGAGCCTGATCCGGCTCGGGCGCATCGATGCCCTGAACCTCGGGCGCCTGCTGGCGCTGTACGAGCACAAGGTCTTCGCGCAGGGCGTGATCTGGAACGTCAACAGTTTTGACCAGTGGGGCGTGGAGCTCGGCAAGGCCCTCGCGCGCCGCATCCTTTCGAAAGGGCAATGACCATGGACCAGGAAACCTTCAACTTGAGCATCCGCAAGTTCCTCAAGATGGTGGGCGTCAATTCGCAGCGCGAGATCGAGGTCGCGGTGCAGCGCGCGCTCGATGCCAGACGCCTGCAGGGGGACGAATCGTTTCCCGCGCGCGTCACGCTCGAGATCCCGGCGCTCGGCCTCAAGGTGCCGTTCGAAGGCGACATCAAGCTAAAATGAGGCCGGTCCTGCAACGCGCCGCCGGAGACACGCCATGAACAAGGCCAGGGAATTCGATCAGAGTGTCGTCGCCGACCTGCGCGCGCTGCTGGGCGATCGCGTCAGCGTGGCGGCCGCGGTGCGCGAGCACCACGGCAAGGACGAATCGTACTTTCCGTACGCCCTGCCCGACGCGGTCGTGTTCCCTGAATCGACCGAGGAGGTGCGCGACGTCGTCATGATTTGCCGCCGCCACCGCGTGCCGATGATTCCCTTCGGCGTCGGCACGTCACTCGAAGGCCATATCCTCGCGGTCAACGGCGGCGTATCGATCGACCTGTCGCGCATGAACCGCATCGTCGCGGTGCACGAGTCGGATCTCGACGCCGTCGTGCAGGCGGGCGTGACGCGCAAGCAATTGAACGAGCATATCAAGCACACGGGACTCTTCTTCCCGGTGGACCCGGGCGCGGATGCGACGCTCGGCGGCATGGCGGCGACCCGCGCCTCGGGGACGAACGCGGTGCGCTACGGCACCATGCGCGAGAACGTCCTGTCGCTCAAGGTGGTGCTCGCGGACGGTCGCGTGATCACCACCTCGCGCCGGCCGCGCAAGTCGGCCGCAGGCTACGACCTGACGCGCCTGTTCGTGGGCTCCGAAGGCACGCTCGGCATCATCACCGAGGTCACGGTGCGGCTCTACCCGGTGCAGGAGGCCATGTCGGCCGCGGTTTGCGCGTTCGACACGGTGGACGGCTGCACCAACACGGTCATCGAGACGATCCAGTCCGGCGTGCCGATCGCGCGCTGCGACATCGTCTGCGAAAAAACGATCGCCGCGATCAATCGCTACAAGAAGACCGACTACCGCGTCGCGCCTACGGTGTTCTTCGAGTTCCACGGCAGCAGCGCCAGCGTGGTCGAGCAGGCCCAGGCGGTGCAGGCGATCGCGCGCGAGAACGGCGGCATGGATTTCCAGTGGGCGACGCGCCCGGAGGAGCGCACGCAGCTCTGGGACGCGCGCCACAATGCGTATTTCGCGGTGCTGCAGACCCGGCCGGGCTCGCGCGCCGTCTCGACCGACGTCTGCGTGCCGATTTCGCGACTCGCCGAATGCGTGCGCGAGTCGATGGAAGACGTCAAGTCCTACGTCGTGCCGGTGCCCCTGCTCGGCCACATCGGCGACGGCAATTTCCATCTCGTGTTCCTGATCGACCCGGCGAACGCCGACGAGCTGGCGCTGGCGAAGAAGCTCAACAAGCGGCTGGTCGAGCGCGCCATCCGCATGGAAGGCACCTGCACCGGCGAGCACGGCATCGGCCTGGGCAAGCAGGAATCGCTGCGCGCCGAGCTGGGCGACGACGTCATCGGCGTGATGCGCGACATCAAGCGGCTGTTCGACCCGGACAACCTGATGAATCCCGGAAAAGTGGTGCCGGCGCCATGAGCGCGGAAAAGAGACTCAAGGCACTCGGCATCGAGCTGCCGCAGCTCTCGGCGCCGGTGGCCAACTACGTCAACGCGGTGCGCAGCGGCAGGCTGCTGTTTCTTTCCGGCAAAGGGCCCTCCGCGGTCGATGGCCTGCGCCCGCAGGGCAAGGTCGGCCGCGAGTTCACGCTCGAGCAGGGTTATCGCTTCGCGCGCTCGACCGGGCTCGCGCTGCTCGCCGTGATGCAGGCGGAGCTGGGCAGCCTCGACCGCGTGAGTCGCGTGGTGAAGGTGCTCGGCATGGTGAACGCCGAGCCCGATTTCCACGACCAGCCGAAAGTGATCAACGGCTGCTCCGACCTGTTCGTCGAGGTGTTCGGCAATGCCGGGCGCCACGCACGCTCGGCTGTCGGCATGGGCTCGCTGCCGAACGGCATTCCGGTGGAGATCGAGGCGATCGTCGAGGTAGCGCCCGTGGCGGCGAAGAAAAAGCGCCGCCGCTAGATCGTCATCACCGTCCTGCGGTAGTACTTCAGCTCCTCGATCGATTCGAGGATGTCCTCGTAGGCCTCGTGCTTGCCCTGCTTGACCAGCCCCTTCATGGCTTCGGGTTTCCAGCGCCGCACCAGCTCCTTCACCGTCGACACATCCATGTTGCGGTAGTGGAAATAGGCTTCCAGCCGCGGCATCCAGCGCGCCAGGAAACGCCGGTCCTGGCAGATCGAATTGCCGCACAGGGGCGAAGTGCGCACGGGCACGCGCTGCGACAGATAGTCGAGCGCAAGTGCTTCCGCCGCCGCTTCGTCGAGCATCGCGGCGCGCACCTTGTCGACGAGGCCCGACTTGCCGTGCACGCTGGTATTCCAGGAATCCATGCTGGCGAGCACTTCGTTCGGCTGGCGCAAGACGAGCACCAGGCCTTCGTCGAGCAGGTTGAGGTCCGAATCGGTCACCAGCAGCGCGAGTTCGATGATGCGATCGGATTCCGGCACGAGGCCGGTCATCTCCAGATCGAGCCAGGCAAGACGGTTCGGGTCGGCGGCCACGCTTTATCCGTTGGGAGCGTCGCGGTATTCTCTCATGCCATGGAAAATGCGTTGACGGGGAGTTTCATCGCCGCCCTGGTGCTGGCGACCGCGACGCGGCTGTGGCTCGCGCAGCGCCAGATCCGCCACGTCCAGTCGCACCGCGACGCCGTGCCGCAGGGCTTTGACCGCGTGCTGCCGCTTGCGGCGCACCAGACGGCCGCCGATTACGCGGTCGCCAGGACGCGCCTCGGCGTCGCGGACCTGCTGATCGGCGTCGCCGCACTGCTCGCGCTGACGCTGGGCGGCGGAATGCAGGCCGTGTCCGACGCCCTGGCGCGGGCGCTGGACCCCTCGGGCCTGTGGCACGGCACCGCCCTGATCGTTTGCGTCGTGGTGCTGCTGTCGCTGCTCGAGCTCCCGGTCGCCGTGTGGCGCACGTTCGTGATCGAAGCGCGCTTCGGCTTCAACCGCCAGACGCCGGCGCTGTTCGTGGCCGACCTTGTGCGCCAGGCATTGGTCGGCGCCGCCCTCGGCGTGCCGCTCGTGATCCTGGTGCTCTGGCTGATGGCGCGCATGGGCGAGTCCTGGTGGCTCTACGTCTGGCTGGCCTGGATGGCCTTCAATCTCCTCGTGCTGCTGCTCTACCCCACGCTGATCGCGCCGCTGTTCAACCGGTTCACGCCGCTCGCGGACCCGGCGCTCGCCGGCCGCATCGATGCGTTGCTGGCGCGCTGCGGCTTCCGCGCGAGCGGCCTGTTCGTCATGGACGGCTCGAAGCGCTCGAGCCATGGCAACGCCTACTTCACGGGCTTCGGCGCCGCCCGGCGCATCGTCTTTTTCGACACCCTGCTGGCGCGGCTCGCACCCGAGGAAATCGAGGCGGTGCTGGCGCACGAGCTCGGACATTTCAAACGCCGACATGTCTGGAAGCGCGTCGCCTGGCTGTTTGCCCTGTCGCTCGCCATGCTCTGGGGACTTGGGCAGCTCGCCAGCCAGGCCTGGTTCTACAGCGGTCTCGGTGTCAGCACGCCGTCCGCGGCGGCAGCCCTGCTGCTGTTCTTCCTGGTCGTTCCGGTATTCACCTTTCCGCTGCAGCCGCTCGCAAGCCTGTATTCGCGCCGGCACGAATTCGAAGCCGATGCCTACGCGGCCGACCACGCCAGCGCCGCCGATCTGGTCAGAGCCCTGGTGCGGCTGTGCCAGGACAACGCCGCGACCCTGACACCCGACCCGCTGTATTCGGCGTTCTACGAATCCCATCCACCCGCCACGATACGCATCGCGCGCCTACAGGAGATGTCCAGCCCATGAACGAACTCGCCGCAAGGAAGTGCAAGCCCTGCGAAGGCGGTGTAGCGCCCTATTCCCAGCAGGAGGCGGCCGAGATGCTCGGGCAGCTGAAGGGTTGGGTGATCGAGGGCGGCCGGCTGGTCAAGGTCTACCCTTTCCCGAACTACTTCCAGACGCTCGCCTTCGTCAATGCGCTCGCCTGGATCTCGCATCGCGAGGACCACCATCCGCTGCTGAACGTCGGCTACAACCAGTGCCGCGTCGAGTACTGGACCCACGCCATCGACGGGCTTTCGGAGAACGACTTCGTCTGCGCCGCCAAGTGCGACGCGCTGTTTGACCTCTGAGCCCGAGACAGCGCCGAAGCCCACGCGTGCGCCGCGTCTACAGCTCGTTCGACCTGGTCGCGGTGCATCACGCGCGCAACGTGCTGGAATCGCACGGCATCGGCAGCGTGGTGCGCAATGAGATTCTCTCCTCGGGCGCCGGCGAGCTGCCGCCCGCCGACTGCCAGATCGAGCTCTGGGTGCTGCACGACGCGGATGCCGTGCGCGCCGAGGCGCTGTTGCGTTTCGACGCGCCGCCCGCGGGGGCGCGCGAACACCCCTGGCGTTGCGCGCGCTGCGGCGAAGTCTCCGAGCGCCAGTTCACCCATTGCTGGTCCTGCGGCGCCCCGGCGCCCGCGCTCACGGCCTAGGCCGGATCCTTTTTACAAGCCGGCACCGGTGCAATAGACTGGCGGCGGGCCATGTCCGAGAGCACGAGCATCGATCGCGTCGAGTGGCCGGCGCCGCCGGAGTACGAGTATCCGCCATCGCTCGACGATTACGCGCCGGAACTCTGCGTCCTGACCTTCGACGACGGGCGCGAGGCCTTCGGCACGCTGCTGTCCTATGCCGAAACGGCCGGGCTGCTTCGCTTCCAGTCCGACCAGGAGATCGTTCCGGCGCACATTGCGCTGAACGCGCTGCGCGAGATCCGCCTGCAGCGGCCCGTCCCTATGAAGCGCGCCGACCGGCTGTTCGAAAATCTCGGGGAAACGGTGGCCTTCGGCGAGGACGAAAAGTTTGCCTATTCGATCCAGCTGCGCGACGGTGCCCTGCTCGCCGGCGAGACGATCGGGTTCATCAGGACCGAAGCGGGCGTCTTCCTGTATCCGCCGGAGGGCGCCGACACCGTGCGGCGGCGTTTCATCGCGGCGCACGCGATCCAGGGTTTCGAAATCCAGGACGCTCGCGCCGCGGTGCCCGCGGCGGCGGCGCGGCCGATGCAGAACGCCAAGCTGGCGGAGGTCTACCGGGATACACCGGACAAGTATCCGTACGTTCTGGAACAGCGCTACGCGCGGATCGCGAACCGCATTGCCGAGTTGTGGCTGACGCCGCAGCTCGACCGCTACTTCGACGAACTCCTGGTGGACAAGCGCGGCGGCCGCCAGGGATTCGCCGCGGACGTCATGGCGGACCTGATGGGGCTGTACGGCAAGCACACGGCGATCGTCTCCGCCAACGCCAAGGATCCGCTCGATCCCTGGGGCTTCGAAGCCATGCGCCGGGAACTCCACGAGATGGGCATCGATTTCACGCCCAAGCGCATGATGCGCGCGATCGAAAAGGGCGACGTGCGCGTGCTGGAGAAGCTGATTCGCGCCGGCATGGACGTCAACCACATCGACGACGGCGGCTGGACGCCGCTGATGGTCGCCGCGTTCAACGGCCAGGAGCAGGCCGCCCTGATGCTGATCGACGCCGGCGCTACCGTCAACGCGCGCGACCGCAGCGGCTATTCACCGCTGCACTGGGCGGCGATGAACGGCTACGTGCAGGCGGCCATGGTGCTGCTGCGCAAGGGCGCGATCGTCAACCTGCAGAACAATTTCGGCTGGACGCCGCTGCTGCACGCGGCCAGTCGCGGCCATCATCACATCGTGAAGCTGCTGCTGGAGAACGACGCGCACCCCGATCTGCCTGACAAGGAAGGCTGGACCCCGCTGCACAAGGCGGCGGTCAATGGACACTGCGAGGCGGTCGAAGCGCTGCTCGACGGCGGCGCGAACCAGAACCTGAAGCATAAGGACGGCGCAACGCCGCTGGTGCTCGCGACCGAGAAGGGACACCGCGATGTCCGCGCGGTGCTGCTCGCACAGGCGCGCATCGACAACGCCAACCAGCCCGGCGGAGCGACGCCGGCCTGAAGGCGCCGGCCACGCGCCGCGCTCAAAGCAGCCGCGCCGCGCTCAGAATCATCAGGACGAACACCCACAGCACCAGGGCGCGCCACAGCAGCCCCACGGCACTGTCCAGGTAAGGCAGGTCGGCGGCTTCGCCGACACCGAGGTCCGGCCGCGCGACCGGCCCGTCGATTTCGCCGAGCGGCATGCCCAGACGCACGCCCATCGCGCCGGCGCCTGCGGCGAGCACGATGCCCATCGGCGCATCCGGCCAGGCGTGCGCCTGGGTGCGCCAGCAATAGATCGCGTCCTCGAAATCGCCCACCACCGCGAACGCCGCGGCGGTCAGCCGGACCGCGGGCCAGTCGAGCACTTCGCGTACCCGGGTTGCCGCGCGGCCGAATTCGCCCAGTCCGCCCCAGCGCTGATGCAGAAAGATCGCCAGCCGGTAGAGGATGGCGCCGCTCGGCCCCGGCAGCAGCATGTACCAGAACACGACGCCGAAGACGTGGCGGTGCGACGCGATCAGCGCTTCCTCGATCGCAAGCCGCAGCACTTCCTCGCGGCTGCGGTGCGCCGCCGGCTCGCCGCGCCACGCGCCGATCAGCTCGCGCGCCTGATCCACCTGGCCGTCGCGGATCGCGGTCTGGATGCCGGTGAAGTAATGGCTGAACTGGCGAAAACCGAGCGTCAGGTAGAGCACGCCGACGTTGAACGCCACTGCAAGCAGCGGATGCAGCCACAGCAGCAGGTAATGCAGCGCGACGGCAGCGAGCGCCACCGGCAGCACCGCGACCAGCCAGGCGATGCTGCCGTGGCGCTTTTCTCCGGCGTTGAACGACGCCTCGAGCCCGTTGGCGGCGTTCGCCAGCGCCGCCGACCAGGCCCTGCGGTCGCCGATCGGACGCCACTGCTCCAGCAGCAGTGCAGCAATGATAGCCAGCATTCCCATGACGCGAACCAAGATAGCACAGCGCCGTCGCGCTACAGCCCGGCGCGCAGATGGCGATAGAGGTTGACCAGCATCGCCGCAGTGGCGCCCCAGATGTAGTGCCGGCCGTAAGGCATCGCGAAATACTGCACCTGGCGCCCCTGGAACTCGCGTGCATGACGCTGGTGGTTTGCCGGATCGAGCAGGAAGGACAGCGGCACCTCGAAGGCCTCCTCGACCTCGTGCGCGTCCAGGCGCAACTCGAACGGCGGCGTTACCAGCGCCACCACGGGCGAGATCCGGTATCCGGTGCGGGTGCAGTAATCCTGCAGGCGTCCGATGGTCTCGATGCAGTGCCGCGCCAGGCCGATTTCTTCGAGCGTCTCGCGCAGCGCGGTCGCTTCGGGCGAGGCGTCGTGCGCCTCGGCGCGGCCGCCGGGAAAACTGACCTGCCCGGAGTGGCTTTTCAGGTGCGCCGTGCGGCGCGTCAGGAGCACCGTCAGTTCGGCGGACCGAAGCACGATCGGGATCAGGACTGAGGCCGGCGTCAGCGCAGGGTTGTTCGCCACGGCGCCCTGGTCGCCCTCGATCGCGAGCGGCGCCGACCGCGCGGCGGCAAAGTGTCGCCGCAGCCAGACAGCGTCCAGTTCGACCGCCCGATCGTGTTTCAGCGTGGCGCGCAAATGGAATATCCTCCCTCAGGCAGCTGTTTTCGCCCTGTCTGGCATCATAGTCCGGACGAGCATGACCTCTACAACCCCGCAAGGAGGAATCGTGAAACGCACCACACTATTCGTTGCCCTGGCCTTTGCCAGCAGCTTTGCGCTGGCGAGCACCTGCCCGAAACTGATGAAACAGATTGACGACGCGCTGCCGTCGGCGAAGATCAGCGCCGCACAGATGGCGGAAGTGAAGAAGCTGAGGACTGAAGGCGAAGCTCACCACAAAGCCGGCAAGCACGCCGATTCGGAGGCCGCGCTCAACAAGGCCAAGGGCATTCTCGGCATCAAGTAGGGTCCGCGCCGAGAAGTGAAAACGCCGCCCGCGGGCGGCGTTTTCACTTGCGCTGGCGGCGGCTACTTGATCGCCTGCAGCTTGTCGAAGACGTCCTTCGGCCACGGCAAGGCGCCGCCGTCGGGCAGCTTGCCGGCGGCGTAGAACTTCTGCACCGCGGCCATGAACGGCTTGCGATCGACCATCACCACGGTCTTGCCGCGCTTGGTGAAGTCCGTCATGAGCTGCTTCTCGACCGCGACGATTTCGCCGGTGGCGCGCGTCGCCGCTTCCTGGAAGATCGCCGTGAAGGTGCGGCGATCGGCCTCCGACAGCTTGTTCCACAACGGCGCGCCGATGATCGTGAGCAGGGCATCGGTGATGTGCGCGGTGATGTTGATGTGCGACTGCACCTCGTAGAACTTTTTCGCGTCGATCGTCGGCAGGGGATTCTCCTGCGCCTCGACAGTCTTGTTCTGCAGCGCGAGATACACCTCGGCAAAGGCGATCGGCGTCGGATTGGCGCCCACCGCGCGCGGGAAGAGCGTATACAGCGGCGCGTCCGGCACGCGGATCTTGAGGCCTTTCATGTCCTCGGGCCGGTTGAGCGCCTTGTTGGCCGTGGTCTGGCGGTTGCCGTAGTAGGTGATCGCGACGACGCGGTTGCCGTCGGTCGCCTTGGCGTAGCCGTCGGCCAGCTCGCCGAACAGCTTGCTGGAGGCGAATTTCTTCCAGTGATCGAAGTCGCGGAAGATGAATGGCGCGCCGCCGATCGAGATCGGGCCGTAGTTGCGGCCGGCGAACAGCTGCCCGGTATAGATGATGTCGACCGTACCCAGCGTTAGACCCTGGTTGATGTCGGTCTCCTTGCCGAGCGACGAGGCCGGGAAGACCTCCATCGCGTAGCGGTTCGCGGTACGCTTGGCGACCTCGCCTGCCGCCCACACGGCGGCGGTATGGTAAGGCTCGCTGGTTTCGTAGACATGCGCGAACTTGAGCTTCTGCTGCGCCAATGCCGCGCCCGAGGCGACGAGCGCTGCAGCGGCGGCAAGCGCCGCGATCCGGAATTTCATCGGTAACCCTCCCTTGGGTGGCGAACGGCGCGTAGAATCGCGCCCTCGCCTGGAATTCTAGCCTGTTACCCGAACGGTTAAAAGGCGCGCTCCTGATGGCCGGCGCTGCGGTCTGCTTTTCGACCGGCGGGCTGTTCGTGCGCCACTTGCCCGCGCTCCAGCCCCAGCAGATCGTGTTCTGGCGCTCGCTGTTCGCCGGCATCTTCATCTTCTGCGTGCTGGCCCGCTGGCATCGAGGGGCGCTGCCCGCACGCGTGCGCGCCGCGGGCCGCGCCGGCCTGGTGTCGGCGTGCTTTCTCGCCGCCACGTTCTTCCTTTTCATTTTCTCCATCAGCCATACCACGGTCGCCAACGCGGCCGCCCTCATGAGCACCGGCCCGCTGTTCCTCGCGGTGGCCGCCTGGGCCTTCCTCGGCGAGCGCCCGCGCACCGGCACCTGGCTTGCCATCGCGGCCGCGCTCGCCGGCACGGCGCTCATGTTTTCCGAGGGTTTCGGCGCGGGCCAGATGCTCGGCAACCTGCTCGCGCTCGGCGTACCCGCTGCGTTCACGGTCAATTACATCGTGCTGCGTCGCGCGCCGGCCGCTACCGACCCCACAGTGGCCGCGCTCCTTGCGGCGCTGCTGGCGGTCGCCGTGGCGGCGCCGCTAGCGTGGCCGCTCGCGATTTCGCTGCGCGACCTCGCCGTGGTGGCGGCGCTCGGCATCATCCAGATCGGCTGCGGGCTCGTGCTGATGACGCGCGCCTACCACCGCCTGAGCGCAGGAGAACTGGGGCTCATCAGCCTCGCCGAACCGGTGCTGGCACCGCTCTGGGTGTGGCTCGCGATCAGCGAGCGCCCGGGTGCCGCGGCGCTCGCCGGCGGCGTGCTGGTGCTCGCTGCCGTATTCCTCAACCAGCTCCTGCTGTTCAGGGCAGCAGCACGATCGACCCGGTCGTCTTGCGGCCTTCGAGATCGCGATGCGCCTGCGCAGCGTCGGCCAGGGGATAGCGCCCCGTGACCTCGATCCTGACCTTGCCCGAGCGCACCACCCCGAACAGCGACTCGGCCGCGGCCTCGAGATCGGCGCGCGCCGCGACGTAGTGGACCAGCGTCGGGCGAGTCACGAAGAGCGAACCCTTTTGCGCCAGCAGGCCCACGGGGAACGGCGGTACCGCACCGGAGGCGTTGCCGAAGGACACCATCAGGCCGAGCGGTCGCAGGCAATCGAGCGATCCGTCCCACGTGGTCTTGCCCACCGAGTCGTAGACCACCGCCAGGCCCTTGCCGCCGGTGATCGCCTTGACGCGCTCGGCGAAGTTTTCGCGCGTGTACACGATGACGTGGTCGCAGCCGTGCGCTCTGGCCAGCGCCGCCTTCTCGTCGGAGCCGACCGTGCCGATCACCGTGACCCCCTTGGCCTTGAGCCACTGGCAGGCAATCAACCCGACTCCGCCCGCCGCCGCGTGCCAAAGCACCGTCTCGCCCGGCTTCACGGCGTAAGTGCGGTGAATCAGGTACCACACGGTCATGCCTTTGAGCATCATCGAGGCCGCCTGCTCGTCCGAGATGCCGTCCGGGATCTTCACCAGCCGGTCCGCGGGGTAGAGCCGTTCCTCGGCGTAGGCTCCCGGCGGCGCGCCGGTATAGGCGACGCGGTCACCCGGTTTCACCTGCGTAACACCCGGCCCCACGGCCGCGACGACGCCCGCGCCCTCGTTACCGGCGACGCAGGGCAACGGCAAGGCATATAGACCCGTGCGCTGGTAGGTGTCGATGAAGTTGACGCCGATCGCCGTATGCCGGATTCGCGCCTGGTTCGGCCCCGGATCCGGCACCGCAACGTCGTCCATCTGGAGGACTTCCGGCCCTCCCGTCTTGTGAAAGCGAATTGCCTTGGTCATGACTTCTTCTCCTGGTTGCGGTTGGGATCCTGCACTTCGGTTCCGGCCGCGGCCTGCATCGCCTGCTGCATCGCGCTCCACGGCCAGAGCATCGGGTTGGGTTGCTGCGCCGCCGCGGCGTCCTTGCCGGCCTCGGCGCCGGCGCGCATCGCCTGCAGCGTTGCCTTCTGCATTTCGAGTGCCTGGATCGCCATGCGCAGCATGTTGAGGTTCATCGCCAGCCAGCCTTCCACCGCTTTCAGCTCGGCGATGTGCTTCTTGACTTCCTGCGGATCGAGCGTCGGCATGGCCAGCCCGGGTACCGGCACGCCGAGCGGCCCCCACAGGCGGCGAAACGTTTCGAACGGATCGTGCGGCGACTGCGGCTCTGCCATGGTTCAGGCCTCCTCGAAAAAACTGCGCACCTCGGTCTCGCGCGCCACGGTGTCCTGATAGCCGAGGTCCACCAGCGCACGGCAGAACGATTCCTCGAACAGCAGATAGCTGGCGAGGTTCGATCCGGAGCGCGCCATGGCCCCGGTCGGCCGCAGCGCGAAGCGCACCATCGGCGGCAGCTCATGCACGAAGCGCGCCGCAATACGCTCGATCGGCTGCGACGGCGAGATGAACAGCACCCGGATGGGCCGCAGCGCGACACGGCCCTGCGTTTTCAGCTCCTCGGGGATCAGGCTCAGCGTGCGATTGATACGCTCCATGCGCTCGATGTCCACCATCAGGCTGTCGAGGAAGATGGAGTTGAGCGCATGGCCCGCGATCTGCGCCAGCGAGGGATAGACGTTCGAGCGCGCGCGCGCCTGATCGCGCGACTGCCGGCCGGTGCCCACCACCAGCACGCGGTCAGCGCCCAGATGCAGCGCCGGGCTCACGGGCGCGATCTGCCGCATCGAGCCGTCGCCGAAATATTCGCGGTGCAGCTTGACGGCCGGGAAGATGAACGGCAGCGCAGACGAGGCCATCAGGTACTCGATCTGCAGCGTCACCGCGGCGCCGATGCGCTGGTTGCGCTCCCAACCCTGGAGTTCGGGCACCGACTGGAAGAACGACACGCTCTGGCCGCTGGTGTAACCGGAGCTGGTGACGCTGACGGCGTACAGCGCGCCCGACGCGATGTGCGCCTGAATCCGCTCGAACGGCAGGAACTTGGCCAGCAACTCGCCCAGCGGCGCGTTGTCCAGCAGCGAGATCGGATTGCGGCGCGAGATCCAGGTCATCGCCGCGAGCCAGCTGAGGCCGCGGCGCAGGATGGCGGCACCGTCCGTGCGGTACACGTACTCGCAGCGCATGTGCTCCCAGATCTCAAGCAGGTTGCCCACCGCACGCGTGAAATTGTCGGCAAAGGCTGCGAGCGCGACGGCGTTGATCGCACCCGCGGAAGTGCCGCACAGGATCGGAAAGGGGTTGGCCGCCGGACTGCCCAGGATGTCCCGGATCGCCTTCACGACGCCCACCTGGTAGGCAGCGCGCGCGCCGCCCCCCGTCAGCACCAGGCCGGCCCGGGTCGCGGCGCGGCTCATCGGCAGCTCCGTCCGCGCGCAGGCAGCCAGTGGATCAGCATCGGACGCGCGGCGGCAATCAGAACAAGGTCGGCTCGTGGCCCCGCGGCGCACCGGCGTCGACCACTGCAAGCGCGGTCATGTTGACGATCCGGCGCACCGACGCCGACGGCGTCAGGATGTGCACGGCGCGCGCCGCGCCGAGCAGGATCGGCCCGATCGTGACGCCGTCGCCGGCGGCGGTCTTGAGCAGATTGAAGGCAATGTTGGCGGCGTCCAGGGTCGGCATGACCAGCAGGTTGGCGGCGCCCTTGAGGCGCGAACCGGGGAACACGCGCAGGCGGATCTCCTCCGACAATGCCGCGTCGCCGTGCATTTCGCCCTCGATTTCGAGTTCGGGCGCGCGTTCGGCCAGCAGCGCCAGGGCGCGCTGCATCTTGCGCGAGGAAGCGATGTCCACGGAGCCGAAGTTCGATGCCGACAGCAGCGCGATCTTCGGCACGATGCCGAAGCGGCGCACTTCCTCGGCCGCGAGGATCGTCATTTCCGCGACGTTTTCCGGGTCCGGGTCGGGCGTGACGTAGGTGTCGCAGATGAACACCGTCTGCGCCGGCAGCATGAGCGCGTTCATTGCCGCGTAATGCTTCACGCCGGGACGCAGGCCGATCACCTGGTCAACGTACTGCAGGTGCAGCGCGTGCGTGCCGAACATGCCGCACAGCATGCCGTCGGCCTCGCCCTTGTAGATCATCATGGCCCCGATCAGGGTCAGGCGGCGGCGCATTTCGATCTTGGCGTACTCGGGCGATACGCCCTTGCGTTCGGTCAGCCGGTGGTAGGTCGACCAATAGTCGCGATAGCGCGGATCGAACTCCGGGTTGACCAGCTCGAACTCGCGCCCGGCGCAGATCCGCAGGCCGAGCTGTTCGATGCGCCGCTCGATCACCTGCGGGCGGCCGACCAGGATCGGCTTCGCGAGCTGTTCATCCACCACCGTCTGCACCGCGCGCAGCACGCGCTCGTCTTCGCCTTCGGCATAGACCACGCGCTTCGGCGCGGCCTTGGCCGCCCCGAACAACGGTTTCATGATGAGGCCCGAGTGATAGACGAACTGGCCGAGCGATTCCCGGTATGCTTCCAGGTCCGCGATCGGCCGCGTCGCCACACCCGAATCCATGGCGGCGCGCGCCACCGCCGGCGCGATGCGCGCGATCAGGCGCGGATCGAATGGCCGCGGAATGAGGTATTCCGGCCCGAACTTCAGCTGCTCGCCGCCGTAGGCCGTCGCCACGATGTCGGAGGTCTCCGCCTGCGCCAGCTCGGCAATCGCGCTTACCGCGGCGAGCTCCATCGCCGTGGTGATCGCCGTGGCGCCGACGTCCAGGGCACCGCGGAAAATGAATGGAAAACACAGCACGTTGTTGACCTGGTTCGGGTAGTCCGAGCGCCCCGTGGCGATGACGCAATCGGGGCGCGCCTCGCGCGCCAGCTCGGGCCGGATTTCCGGTTCCGGGTTGGCGAGCGCCAGGATGAGCGGTTGCGGCGCCATCCGCCGCACCATGTCCGGCTTGAGGACGTTGCCCGCGGAGAGACCG
The DNA here is from genome assembly GCA_004298295.1 of Betaproteobacteria bacterium. Lineage (GTDB taxonomy): Bacteria > Pseudomonadota > Gammaproteobacteria > Burkholderiales > SG8-39 > 2-02-FULL-66-14. Next base: position 16,502 of record SCUH01000092.1, read on the forward strand.
AGAAACACGTCGGCCCCTGCGATCACCTCCTGCAAAGCGCGCGCTGGCGTGCGCCGGGCGTAGCGCGTCTTGTCCGGATCCATCTCTTCGCTGCGGCCCTCGTAGACCACCCCCTTGATGTCGGTGACCGTGATGTTGGCGAGCGGCAGGCCCATGCGCACCAGCAGGTCGAGGCACGCCAGCGCCGCCGCGCCCGCGCCGGAAGTCACGAGCTTCACCTCGTGCAGCGCCTTGCCGACCACCTTCAACCCATTGAGGATCGCCGCGCCGACGATGATCGCAGTGCCGTGCTGATCGTCGTGAAACACCGGAATCTTCATGCGCGCGCGCAGCGCGCGCTCGACCAGGAAGCATTCGGGCGCCTTGATGTCCTCGAGATTGATGCCGCCGAAAGTCGGCTCGAGGCTGGCGATGATCTCCACCAGTCTTGCCGGGTCGCGCTCATTGACCTCGATGTCGAAGACATCGATGCCGGCGAACTTCTTGAACAGCACGGCCTTGCCTTCCATGACCGGCTTCGCCGCGAGCGGGCCGATGGCGCCCAGACCGAGGACCGCAGTGCCGTTGGTGATCACTGCCACCAGGTTGGCGCGCGAAGTGAGCGTTGCGGCCTGTGCCGGATCCGCTACGATCTCGGTACAGGCGAAGGCAACGCCGGGAGAGTAGGCAAGCGCCAGGTCGCGCTGGTTGGTGAGCTGCTTGGTGGGGAGGATCGCAATCTTGCCCGGCCGCGGCAGACGGTGATACTCCAATGCGCTGTTCTTGAGCGGCGTGTCCACCTGGAATCCTCTTCGCGTGCGCACAGGCGCTGCAGCGAGGGGGAGGAATTATAGCAACCCGACCTTCCTTATAATCGTACGCATCATCGCCAGCCCCGAGCGCATGCAGGCCGCGCGACGCGTCGCGCAGATCCAGCCTTTCGAGGTCATGGAGGTGATGGCACGCGCGCACGCGCTCGAGGCCGCCGGACGGCGCGTGGTGCACATGGAAATCGGCGAACCCGATTTCACCGCGCCGGAGCCCGTCGTCGAGGCGGCAGCGAAGGCGCTGCGCGACGGTCTCACGGCCTACACACCGGCGCTGGGCATCGAAGCGTTGCGCGAAGCGATCGCGCGGTTTCACCGCGATTGCCTGGGCGCTTCGCCCGCGGCCGACTGCATTGCCGTGACCGCCGGCGCCTCGGGCGCGCTGCTGCTGGCGCTTGCGCTCTACGTCGATCCCGGCGACGAGATTCTGGTGCCGGATCCCGGCTACCCCGGCTACCGGCACTTCGTGCGGGCATTCGAAGGCGTTGCGCGCGCGTTGCCGGTCCGCGCGGCGACGCAGTTCCAGCCCGATTGCGACATGCTCGAGTCGGCGTGGGGCGCGCGCACGCGCGGCCTGCTGCTGGGCTCGCCAAGCAATCCCACCGGGACGCTGATTGCGCGCGCCGAACTGCAGCGCATCGCCGAATTCGTCGCCGCGCGGGGCGGCGTGCTGATCGTCGACGAAACCTACCAGGGGCTGGTCTACGGGCGAACGCCGGCGAGCGCAGTCGGTTTGCCTGGCGAAGTCGTGGTCATCGGCAGTTTCTCGAAGTACTTCTGCATGACGGGCTGGCGCCTGGGGTGGACCATCCTGCCGAGACAGCGCCTGCGCGAGCTGGAGAAGCTGGCGCAACACTTTTTCATCTGCCCTTCGGCCATCGCCCAGTATGCGGCCCTCGCCGCGTTCCAGCCCGAAGCGCTAGAGGTGCTCGAACGCCGCCGCGCCGAATTCCAACGGCGGCGCGATTTCCTGCTGCCCGCGCTCGCTCGGGCCGGCCTCGGCGTGCCGGTCGCGCCGCAAGGGGCGTTCTACGTTTACGCGGATTGCTCGCGCTTCGGCGACGCTTCGGCTTTTGCGTTCCGGTTGCTGCAGGATGCGGCCGTCGCCACGACACCGGGGACCGATTTTGGCAGCCATCGGGCGCGGGACTTCATCCGGCTCGCCTATACGCGCAGCGCCGCAGATCTGGAAGAGGCGGCGGCGCGACTCGCCCGCTTCTGCGCCTGAGGACTCAGGCGTCGGAACGACGGACCCGCACCAGCAGCTGTTGCAGCCGGGCCCGCTCCGAGAGCACCTTGCCGGCGTACTGCGCTGACGGTTCGTCGAAGGCGCCGCCGTACATCTGCAGTCCGGACTCGGTCTCGCCCGCGCGGCGCAGGTATTCCCGCAGAATTCGGGTCCCGATATCGATGTTGAGCACCGGGTCGAGCAGCGCGGCGTCGCCACCGTGCTCGGCCAGCTTGTCCTGATGGAATCGGGGCAGCACCTGCATCAGTCCCCGGGCCCCGAGCGAGCTCTCGGCGACCGGGTTGAACCGGGATTCCACTGCGACCACCGCCAAGATGAGCAGTGGGTCGACCCGGTGCTCCGTGCCGGCGCGAAACGCAGCGGCGACGAATCCTCCCACGGCGTCCCGGGCCACGCGAAATCGCTTGGCAATGAAATCCGCCAGCGCGCGCTGGTCGCGTTCTGCGGGATGGACCTGAAGGTCATCGTGCGCCGGGCCGGTCGCGGCGTCATCCACCCAAGTCGAGGTGGCTGGCTGCTGCCCCGCTGGGTGCGGATTCAGCGGCCAGGGAGCAGTCGGCGCGGCTCCGGCCAGCAGGACGGCGATACTGGCATAAGCCAGCGCTCGGCTCCGGCCGAAGTAACTGCGGTCGGTGTCGCCGAGAAAGTTCATGTTTTCAACTGACTGCGTCGCTCTGGCCATCACGCACCTCTTGCCCAGTGTTCGGGTATTGCAGCGTCTGCCGTTCGCCTCGCCCGGAACTGGAGGCGAGAATGGCCGGCATCGGCCGGAGCTGCTGTTTCGATTGGCGTGCGCCCCGATGAGGGACAAAACCCGCCTTGTGTCGGGGCCGCATTTTACCAGCCCCTGCCTGACGACGCCCTGAACTGCGGGAGGACCCTGATGATGCGCCGCAACAATCGCGAGGATATTAGAATTAACCCTTATTTGTCAATAAGTTCCAAATGAACAGCGCATCTTGACCAGAAGCTGGCGAAACGGCGCCAAAACAACCTCTTTCGGCATGGCAAAGTGTGACCTTGCCGCGGTAACATACGCAAGAGTAAGACCCTGCCCGCCAGTCTGGCAGCAGGAAGTGAAGCCGCGGACCTACCCTGATCGCCCAGTCTTGGCCGGATGACCAAGGTGGTCCGCTAAGCTTCGGAAGGGCCGGCGAGGGGCTTGCGCCCCCCGCTTGATTCCCGATCGGTTCCCGATTACGGCCGGGATCCGGTTGGAAACGGCCACGCGGCCCCAGGGTTCAGCGCGGTTCTCGCGCCAGGGGTCGCCGCGGCTGGCGGCGGAACTTCAGGGGTTGCCGTCGCTGCCGCTGGCCTGGCCACAGGTCTTGCGGGCTTGGATGCCTTTTTCTTCTTTTTCTTCGCCGGTTTCTTCTTCTTGGCGGCTTTCTTCCTGCCCGCAGCCTTTTTAGCTACCTTCTTCTTCGAAGATTTCTTCTTCTTAGATGCTTTCTTCTTCTTCTTTTTCTTCGCGGTTTTCTTGGCTTTTTTCTTCGTTGCCATAGCTATCTCCTAGTGAGAGTTGCACAAGAAAGCCCGATCCGACCGGACCGGACTATTCAACCGTTTGCCAAAATTGCTTTCGGCACACGGATTGAATCCGATGCTTCCGACTCGCTTCATCGCCCGCTCCGCCCGGCCAGGTCCTGGTAGAGCACGTCCGGGTCGAGCCGGATGCCCCCTTCCCAGGTGACCGTCGCGGTCGCGGGGTCGACACTCACCTTCTCGAACTCGCGCGCGTCGCGCCACAGCTTGAACGCGCCGATCTCGAGCAGGTTGCCCAGCGACACACTTCCCTCCAAGCCATCCTCGAAGCGGATCCACAGCTTGTAGTCCTCTTCGGCCTTGCATGCGGTCACTCGATGCATCGTCGATCCTCCGCGCTCGTCCCGGCTTGCATCAGTCCCAGCTCAACGCGCCGCCGGTCTGATACTCGATCACCCGGGTCTCGAAGAAATTCCGCTCCTTCTTCAGATCGATCATCTCGCTCATCCAGGGGAAAGGGTTGCTTGCTCCCGGATAGAGCGCTTCCAGACCGATCTGCTGGCAGCGGCGATTGGCGATGAAGCGCAGGTACTCCTTGAACATCGGCGCGTTCAGCCCCAGGACGCCGCGCGGCATGGTGTCTTCGGCGTAGCGATACTCGAGTTCGACCGCCTTGCCGAACAGCGACTGCAGCTCTTCGCGGAACTGCCCGGTCCAGAGCTGCGGATTTTCCAGCTTGATCTGGTTCACCAGATCGATGCCGAAGTTGCAGTGCATCGACTCGTCGCGCAGGATGTACATGTACTGTTCGGCCGAGCCAGTCATCTTGTTCTGCCGGCCCAGCGCCAGGACCTGCACGAAGCCGACGTAGAAGAACAACCCCTCCATCAGGCAGGAGAAGACGATCAGGCTCTTCAGGAGCTTCTGGTCGTTCTCCAGGGTCCCCGTGCGGAACGCCGGGTCGGTCAACGTGTCGACGAACGGGATCAGGAACTCGTCCTTGTCGCGGATCGACGGCACCTCGTGGTAGGCGTTGAACACCTCGCCGGCGTCGAGATCGAGGCTTTCGACGATGTACTGATAGGCGTGGGTATGGATCGCCTCTTCGAACGCCTGGCGCAGCAGGTACTGGCGGCATTCCGGGGCCGTGATGTGGCGATAAGTGCCGAGCACGATGTTGTTGGCCGCGAGCGAATCCGCCGTGACGAAAAAGCCGAGGTTGCGCTTGACGATGCGCCGTTCGTCTTCGGTCAGGCCGCCGGGATCTTTCCACAAGCCGATGTCGCGGCTCATGTTGATTTCCTGCGGCATCCAGTGGTTGGCGCAGGCGGCGAGATATTTTTCCCACGCCCAGCGATACTTGAAGGGTACGAGCTGGTTGAGGTCGGCCTTCGAATTGATCACGCGCTTGTCTTCGACCGAGACTCTGCGCAAACGCGGGTCGCCGCCGGGCAGCGCGACGGCGACGGCCGCCGGCTGCGCGGCCGTCCGGGCACGCAGCACGCCCCCAGCCACCGCCCCCATCGTGCCGTCGTTCTCGAAGGTGAGCATTACTGGCAGGCCTCGCACTCCGGGTTATCGATCGAGCAGAAGTTCGCCTCCGCCGCCGCTGCGGCGGTGCCGCTGACTCCCGCCGACACGGCGTTGAGCTGGCCTGCCTTGACGGTCGACTTTTCGGCGTGGGTCGCCCCCAAAGCGCGCAGGTAGTAGGTGGTCTTCAGCCCGCGGACCCATGCCAGCCTGTAGGTCTCGTCCAGGGTCCGGCCCGAGGCACCGGCCATGTAGATATTGAGCGACTGGGACTGGTCGATCCATTTCTGGCGGCGCGCAGCCGCTTCGACCAGCCACCGCGGCTCGACCTCGAAGGCGGTCGCATACAGCCGGCGCAATTCGGCCGGAACCCGGTCGATGCGCGCCAGATTGCCGTCGAAATACTTGAGGTCCGAAATCATCACCTCGTCCCAGAGGCCGGCGCTCTTGAGGTCGGCGACCAGGGACTCGTTCACCACCGTGAATTCGCCCGAAAGGTTCGATTTCACGTACAGGTTCTGGTAGGTCGGCTCGATCGATGCCGAGACACCGACAATATTCGCGATGGTGGCGGTAGGCGCAATCGCCAGACAGTTCGAGTTCCTCATGCCCAAACGCCGGATGCGCGCCCGCAGCGCATCCCAGTCGAGGGTCGACGTGCGGTCGACCTCGACATGCCCGCCGCGCTCCCGCTCCAGCAATTCGAGCGTGTCCAGCGGCAGCACCCCGCGGTCCCAGAGCGAGCCCTGGAAGGAGCTGTAGCGGCCCCGCTCCTCGGCCAGCTCGGTCGACGCCCAGTAGGCCGCGAAGGCGACCATCTCCATCGAACGGTCAGCGAACTCGACCGCCTCCTGCGAAGCGTACGGAACGCGCATGCGGTGCAGGCAGTCCTGGAAACCCAGGATGCCCAGCCCCACCGGCCGGTGCCGCTGGTTGGAGTTGCGCGCCTTGCCGACCGCGTAATAGTTGATGTCGATGACGTTATCGAGCATCCGCATCGCCGTGCGGACGGTGGCCCTGAGCCGGTCGAAGTCCAGGCGCCCCTCGGCCAGATGTGCCACCAGGTTCACCGAGCCGAGGTTGCAGACCGCGATCTCCTCGCTCGATGTATTCAGCGTGATCTCGGTGCACAGGTTGGAGCTGTGCACCACGCCCGCGTGCTGCTGCGGGCTGCGCAGGTTGCACGGGTCCTTGAACGTGATCCACGGATGCCCGGTCTCGAACAGCATCGAGAGCATCTTGCGCCAGAGCTGCAACGCGGGAACCCTCTTGAAGAGCTTGAGCTCACCGCGCGCGACCCTGCCTTCGTACCGGAGGTAAGCCTCCTCGAAAGCCTGGCCGCAGCGATCGTGCAGCTCCGGCACGTCGGACGGGCTGAACAGCGTCCATTCGGCGTTCGCCATGACGCGCTTCATGAACAGGTCCGGAATCCAGTTGGCGGTGTTCATGTCGTGCGTGCGCCGGCGGTCGTCGCCCGTGTTCTTGCGCAGTTCGAGGAACTCCTCGACGTCGAGGTGCCAGCTCTCCAGATACGAACAGACCGCGCCCTTGCGCTTGCCGCCCTGGTTGACCGCGACGGCGGTATCGTTCACCACCTTGAGGAACGGCACCACCCCCTGGCTCTTGCCATTGGTGCCCTTGATATGCGCTCCGAGCGCACGCACCGGCGTCCAGTCGTTGCCGAGTCCGCCGGCGTACTTGGCCAGCAGGGCGTTCTCCTTGATGGCGTCGTAGATCCCCTCCAGATCGTCGGCCACCGTGCTCAGATAGCACGATGAAAGCTGGGAACGCCGCGTGCCGGCATTGAACAGCGTCGGCGTCGAGCTCATGAAGGCGAAACGGGAGAGGACGTCGTAGAACTCGATCGCGCGCGCTTCGCGTTCCGGCTCGCGCAGGGCGAGACCCATGGCGACGCGCATGAAGAACGCCTGGGGCAGCTCGATGCGTCGGCCGCGCAGGTGCAGGAAATACCGGTCGTAGAGCGTTTGCAGGCCGAGATAGCCGAAATTCAGATCGCGCTCCGCGTGCAGCGCGGCGCCCAGCCGCTCGAGGTCGAACTGCGCCAGTTCGGCGTCCAGCAGCTCCGCCTCGATACCCCGGTGGATGATCTGCGGGAAGGCGCTCGCATATCGGGCCTGCATGGCTTCCTGCGGCACTTCTGCGCCCAGCACCTCGAGGCGAATGGTGTGCAGCAGGAGCCGCGCCGTGACGTAACTGTAGGCCGGGTCCTTCTCGATCAGCGCGCGCGCCGCCAGGATCGCCGACTTGCGCACTTCTTCCGCCGGCACGCCGTCGTACAGGTCGCGCAGCGTCGCCTCCAGGATCTGCGCTGGCGAAGTATCGCGCTCCAGGCCGACGCAGGCCGACTCGAGCAGCCGGCGCAGCGCCGCCACCTCGAGCGGCCGGCGCTCGCCGCTGGCATCGAGCACATGCAGCACGGCCGGGCGGGCGGATGGCTCGCGCCCGGCGTTCTCGTGGGCACGCGCCTGCGCGCGCTCCTCGCGATACAGGACGTAGGCCCGCGCCACGTCGTGCTCGCCCGAGCGCATCAGCGCGAGCTCGACCTGGTCCTGGATGTCCTCGATGTGGAAAGTGCCGCCCGCCGGCTGGCGGCGCAGCAGCGCACCGATGACGCCATCGGTCAGCGCCGCGACCAGTTCGCGGATCCGCGCGGAGGCGGCGCCATGGCTGCCGTTCACGGCAAGAAAGGCCTTGGTCATCGCCACCGCGATCTTGGCCGGCTCGAAACCAACGACGGCACCATTGCGGCGGATGACTTTGAATTCTGCGTAGCGCGCGCTGAGCGGGGGCTGCGGCTCGTGGCTGTCGGTCGTCAATGCGGCTTGATACTGCGCGCTGTTCTGAACCACCTGCATGCCTGACTTCCTCCCTCCTGTTCGCTCGCCCGGAGCGGTCGCCTCCAGTGCCGACACCAACCACAACATCTAGTACTGCTACAGCTACCGCAAACTATCTCTAGTGCGTGCAATGTACTCGCGGCAAAAAAAAAATGCAAGCTGCATCAACGCCGTGCGGCGTCGCGCTCAGGCGCGCGCGAGTTCGCGCAGCCAGCGTGACCAGTCGAAAAGGCGGCCCGGATCGGTCTTGCGGCCCGGCGCGATGTCGCTGTGCGCTGCGATTTCGCGCAGCGGCAGCAGCGCGCGCAGCGCGCGCACCAGAACGGCGAGTCGCACGTATTGAGGGTCGGCAAAAGCGGCGGCGTCGCTGCCCTCGAGTTCGACGCCGATCGAAAAGTCGTTGCAGCGCCCGCGACCGCGCCAACGCGACAGGCCGGCGTGCCAGGCGCGCAATTGCAGCGGCACGAACTGCAGCAAAGCGCCGTCGCGCCGCAACAGGAAGTGGCTCGAGACACGCAGTCCGGCTAGGCTGCGAAACGAAGCGTGCGCCGCCGGATCGAGGCGGTTGGTGAACAGCCGCTCGACGGCGTCGCCGCCGTAGTGGCCCGGCGGCAGGCTGATCGAGTGCAGCACCAGCAGAGTGACCGCGGTGCCGGGCGGCCGCGCGTCGCAGTTCGGCGACGCCACGAAGCGCGCCCCCTGCAGCACGCCGCGGCGGCGGGGCACCCTCAGGCGCCGCGATTGCCCGGACTCGGCTCGCGGATGGCGAGCCGCTGCATCCGGTAGCGCAGCGCGCGAAACGTGATGCCGAGGAGCTTTGCCGCGGCGGTGCGGTTGAAGTCCGTCTTGGCGAGGGCGTCGAGGATCGCCTTGCGCTCGACGCCGTCGAGGAACTGGGGCAGCGATTCCGCCGCCCCGGGCTCGACCTCCGCGAGCGGGTCGAGGCTGAGGTCCGCAACGTCGATGTCGTCCGACGCCGACAGCGCCAGGGCGCGCTCCAGAATGTTCTCGAGCTCGCGCACGTTGCCCGGAAAGCCGTAGCGCGACAGCTCGACCAGGGCCTCGCCCGAGAGCCGCGCGGCGCCACGGCCGCATTGCCGGGCCAGCCGCTCGACGATCGACTCCGCGATCAGCGGAATGTCCTCGCGGCACTCGCGCAACGGCGGCATCTTCAGCTCGATCACGTTGAGCCGGTAGAACAGGTCCTGCCGGAACCTGCCGCCGCTCACCAGCGCCGACAACACCTGGTGCGTCGCGCTGATGATCCTCACGTCGACGGGCTCCTCCTGCGTCGCGCCCACCTTGCGCACGCGCTTTTCCTGAATCGCGCGCAGCAGCTTCACCTGCATCGCGAGCGGCAGCTCGGCCACCTCGTCGAGAAACAGGGTGCCGCCATTGGCAGCCTGAAAGAAGCCCTCGCGATCCTGCTCGGCGCCGGTGAACGCGCCCTTGCGGTAACCGAAGAACTCGCTCTCCATGAGCGACTCGGGAATCGCCCCGCAATTGACCGGCACAAACGGTCGGTCGCGGCGCGCGCCGTTGACATGGATCAGGCGCGCCGCCAGCTCCTTGCCGCTGCCCGACTCGCCCGAGATGTACACGGGCGCCTGCGTGCGCGCCAGTTTCGCGATCGTCTCGCGCACGGTCTTGAGCGGCGCGCTGGTGCCCAGAAGCGAGTGGGCGTCGGACGCCGCTTCGCCGCGCTCCGGCAGCGACAGTGCCGAGCGCACCAGCGCCCGCACCTGCTCCAGCCCGACCGGCTTCGAGACATAGTCGAACGCGCCGGCCTTGAGCGCCGCGACGGCGTTCTCCGCGCTGCCGTACGCCGTGATCACCGCCACCGGGACGTCGATCGGGAGCGCCGCGATATGGCGCACCAGTTCGAGACCCTCGCCATCCGGCAGCCGCATGTCGGTCAGGCACAGCTCGTATTGACCGTCGCGCAGGCGCTCCTTGGCGGCGCCGATGCTGCCGACGGCATCGACATCCAGCCCCATCCTGAGCAGCGTCAGTTCGAGGAGCTCGCGGATATCCGGTTCGTCGTCGACGACGAGCACGCGCCCCACGCCCGCTTCGGACCGACGCTCGGCGCGCTTCATCGCCCCGCCTCCCGGAACCGGATCCTGAAATGCGCGCCGTTGCCAGCCTCGACATAGTCGAGCCGGGCGCGATTGGTCGCGCACAGCTCGCGCGCAAGATACAAGCCCAAACCAGTCCCCTTGCTGTCGGTCGTGAAGAAGGGCTCGAACAACTGCCCCTGCTCCGCCGCGGGCACGCCGGGGCCGTTGTCGAGCACGCTCAATTGTACTTGATGGGCCACGATGCGCAGCCTGAGGTGCACGCTGCGCGGCTCCGCTGTGGCGTAGCGCACGGCGTTGCGCAGCAGGTTCCAGAGCACCTGGCGCAGGTGCTCGCGATCGAACTCGATGATCGCTCCGGCCGGCGGCTCCAGCGCGAAGCGCTCCAGCGGTACCGATTCGCTGGCGCAGAATTCCTCCAGAAACGTCGGCAGCCAGCTCTTCAGATCGATGCGGTCCAGCGTCATGCGATCGCGCCGGCTCAGCTGCAGCACGTCGGTGACCAGCCGTTCCAGCCGGCGCGTGTTGTCGCGCACGATGCGCGTCAGGCGGGTGCGATCCGCGACCCCGCGGGCTTCGTCGAGCAGCTCGCTGGCATGGCTGATGGCAGACAGCGGATTGCGGATCTCGTGCGCGATGTTGGCGGTCAGGCGTCCGAGCGCCGCCAGCTTGAGCTGCTGCGCCTGCTCCCTCGAGCGCGTGATGTCCTCGAGGAACAGGACGCAGAACTCGGAGTCGCGCCCGGTCTCGACGAAGCGCACGCGCAGCCCGCGGCCCGCCGTCTCCAGGTCTGAGGACGGCCATCCCGGGCGCCGCTCGCGCCACGCCTGCCACGCGGCGGCGAACCCCGGCAGCAGGCGCGCGAGATCCTCGCCGATCATCGGATCGGCCTCGAGCAGCCGCTGCGCCCGCGGGTTGTGCTGCACGATGCGTCCCTCTCGATCGAGTACCAGCACGCCATCCTGCATGTCCTCGATGATGCGCTGGCTGACGCGCATCTGGCTCTCGAGTTCGCGCCCGCGCTGCTGCGCCAGCAGCTGGCTCGCCGCGACGCGCTGCGCCAGCCAGTTCGTCACGCCCGCGGCGGCGAAACAGCCGATCGCGAGCAGGCCCGGCTGCAGATAGCTCGCGGTGGGCACATCGAACGCCAGCACCCAATGGCTCTGCTCGAGCAGCACCGCGATCGTCGCGAGCGCCGCGTACAGCAACGTCAGCCGGCGCGGCGCCACCAGCGCCGCGCCGATGAGCGAGATCAGCAGCATCACGCCCAGGCCGCTGCGAATGCCGCCGCTGGCGTACATGAGCACGGTAATGGCGGCGATGTCGACGCACACGTGCCAGGACAGCTGCAGGTTGAAGCGCTCGCGCCACTGGCGCATGAGCCATTCGAAGCCGACGCCGCAGGCGACGTAGGCGGCGCTCACGGCGCGGAAGATGTCGAGGCGGTGCGATCCCAGCGTGAGGGCGTCGCCATAGATCAGCGCAATGCCGAAGAACAGCGCCGCGAGCGCGATGCGGTAGAGATTGAAATAGCGCAGCGAAAGCCAGAACGAATCCGGCGTGCGCGCATCGCGCGCGAACAGCCCCGGGGCGTACGGCGCCGCGTCCATCAGTCCTCGCGCGCGCCGAGCCGCCGGTGTTCCTCGCTGCAGAAATGCCGCCCTCCGGCGCTGCGCGCCTCCATGCGGGGAAGATGCACGCCGCAATGCGCGCACTGCACCAGCTCGGAGCGTGCCTCCGGGCTCTCCGGCCGGCCGCGCTTGCGCCCGGAGAGCGCACCGCGCAGCAGCCAGATCAGGACGAAGAGCGCGACGACCAGGATGAGGAAACGGCCCATGCCCGGATTATGCGGCGCGCCACGGCAAGCGGGGAAATTGGTCGGGGTGAGAGGATTTGAACCTCCGACACCTGCGTCCCGAACGCAGTACTCTACCAGGCTGAGC
>SCUH01000093.1 GCA_004298295.1 Betaproteobacteria bacterium
GCAAGCCGTGGCGCGTGCACCGCAAACACCGGCAGAATCAGGAACAACCCCAGCATGCGCAGGCCGAAAATGCCGGCAAGGCTCGCGCCAGAGCGAAGTTCGGCCCGGGTCATTCCTTCGGACTGCATGAGGGGATCGTGTGCTGCCGCGGAAAACGTCTATATTAGCAAGTTTACTTTTGGGTCCCTCTCGCTTGAACCTGATCCGCATCCGCGGGGCGCGCACCCACAACCTGAAGGACATCAGTCTCGAGCTGCCGCGCCAGCGGCTCGTCGTGATCACCGGTCTGTCGGGGTCCGGCAAGAGCTCGCTCGCCTTCGACACGCTTTATGCCGAAGGGCAGCGCCGCTACGTCGAGTCGCTCTCGGCGTACGCGCGCCAGTTCCTCGAGATGATGGAAAAGCCCGATGTCGATCTGATCGAGGGACTTTCCCCCGCCATCGCCATCGAGCAGAAGGCCGCCAGCCATAATCCGCGCTCGACGGTGGGTACGGTCACCGAAATCCACGACTACCTGCGGCTGCTGTACGCGCGCGCCGGCACGCCCTTCTGCCCCGACCACAGCCTGCCGCTGCAGGCGCAATCGGTGTCGCAGATGGTGGACCATGTGCTGGCGCTGCCCGCCGAGACGCGGCTGATGGTGCTCGCGCCGGTGGTGGCCGCACGCCGCGGCGAGCAGGCCGGGCTGCTCGAAGAGCTGCGCGCACAGGGATTCTCGCGGGTGCGGGTGGACGGCAAGGTGGCCGAGCTCGGCGCCGCGCCGCGACTGCAAAAGCACCTCAAGCACACTGTGGAGGTCGTGATCGATCGCCTCAAGGTGCGTCCCGAGGCGGCGCAGCGGCTCGCGGAATCTTTCGAGACGGCGCTGCGCCACGCCGACGGCCGCGCGATTGCAGTGGAGGCCGACAGCGGTCGCGAGCACCTGTTTTCGGCGCGCTTCGCCTGCCCGCAATGCGGCTACGCGCTCGCCGAGCTCGAGCCGCGCCTGTTCTCGTTCAACAATCCCGCCGGCGCCTGCCCGCGCTGCGACGGCCTCGGTGCGGTGGAATTCTTCGACGCGCGCCGCGTCGTGGCTCACCCCAACCTGTCGCTCGCCTCGGGCGCGATCCGCGGCTGGGACCGGCGCAATCATTTTTTCTACTCGATGCTGCAGTCCCTGGCGCGGCACTACGGTTTCGACGTCGAGCAGCCCTGGGAGATGCTGAGCGAAGGCGTGCAGCGGCTGGTGCTGCAGGGCTCGGGGAAGGAAAAGATCGCCTTCCAGTACCTGACGGCGCGCGGCCGGGCGCAGACGCGCGAGCATCCGTTCGAGGGCGTGATCCCCAACCTCGAGCGCCGCTACCGCGAGACCGATTCGATCGTGGTGCGCGAAGAGCTGGCGAAGTACCGCAACACGCAGGCCTGTCCCGAATGCGGCGGCGCGCGCTTGCGCCGCGAGGCGCGCCACGTGCAGGTCGGCGGGCGCGCGCTGCACGAAATCGGCCGGCTGCCGCTCAACGAGGCGCTGGCGCTGTTCCGCGGCCTCGCGCTCGAAGGCACCCGCGGACAGGTCGCCGGACGCATCGTGCGCGAGATTGCCGGCAGGGTGGAATTCCTGGTCGACGTCGGCCTCGGCTACCTGACGCTCGAGCGCTCGGCGGAATCGCTTTCGGGCGGCGAGGCGCAGCGCATCCGGCTGGCCAGCCAGATCGGGTCCGGGTTGACCGGTGTGATGTACGTGCTCGACGAGCCCTCGATCGGCCTGCACCAGCGCGACAACGGCCGCTTGATCGACATGCTCAGGCGCCTGCGCGACCTGGGCAACACGGTCATCGTCGTCGAGCACGACGCGGAAGCGATCCGCGCCGCGGACCATGTCGTCGACATGGGCCCCGGGGCCGGCGAGGCCGGAGGCCATGTCGTCGCCGAGGGTCCGCCCGCTGCGATCATGGCCTCGCCCGACTCGCTCACCGGCCGCTATCTCAACGGCACGCTGCGCATCGAGGTGCCGCGCCGGCGCCATCGCCCGGACGCGCGCCGTGTCGTCATTCAGGGCGCGAGCGGCAACAACCTGAAGCAGGTCGACGCGGCGATTCCGATCGGGCTGTTCGTCTGCGTCACCGGGGTCTCCGGATCCGGCAAGTCGACGCTCGTGAACGACACGCTGTATGCCGCGGCGGCGCGCCATCTCTACGGCAGTGCCACCGATCCGGCGCCGCACGAGGCCATCTCCGGGCTGGAGCATTTCGACAAGGTGGTGAACGTCGACCAGAGCCCGATCGGGCGCACGCCCCGCTCCAATCCCGCCACCTATACCGGCCTGTTCGCGCCGATTCGCGAGCTTTACGCCGGCGTGCCCGAGGCGCGCGCGCGCGGCTACGGCGCGGGGCGCTTTTCGTTCAACGTCAAGGGCGGACGCTGCGAGGCCTGCCAGGGTGACGGCGTGATCCGGGTCGAAATGCACTTTCTGCCGGATTTCTATGTCGCCTGCGACGTCTGTCACGGCGGCCGCTACAACCGCGAGACGCTCGAGATCAAGTACAAGGGCTACAGCATCCACGACACGCTGCAGTTGCGCGTGGCAGAGGCAGCGAAGCACTTCGGCGCCGTGCCGGTGGTGGCACGCAAGCTGCAGACCCTGGCCGAAGTCGGTCTGGGCTATCTGCAGCTCGGACAGTCGGCCACCACGCTTTCCGGCGGCGAAGCCCAGCGCGTCAAGCTGTCGCAGGAGCTGTCGCGGCGCGAGCGCGGCCGCAGCCTCTATATCCTCGACGAGCCGACCACGGGCCTGCACTTCCACGACATTCAGCTGTTGCTGCAAGTGCTGCACCGGCTGCGTGACGCCGGCAATACCGTGATCGTGATCGAGCACAACCTCGATGTGATCAAGACCGCGGACTGGGTCATCGATCTCGGGCCCGAGGGCGGCGACGGCGGCGGGCGCATCGTTGCCGAAGGCACGCCGGAACAGGTCGCGGTGATCGCCGGCAGCCACACTGGGTACTATCTTAAGCAGGCATTGGGCCAGGCCGGACGACGCGTGGCCTAGCCCGAACCGGGAGTAACCAGCGATGAACCGCTCGATCAGCGTCACCTGGCAGGACCCGATGCCCCTGGCGCAGGCGGCACGCAGCCTGTCCGGCCTGGAATTCCTGCGTGCCGTGCGCGACGGCCGCCTGCCGCCCGCCCCGATCCAGCAGCCCATCGGCATGAAACTGGCGGACGTGGAGCCGGGCCGGGCTGTTTACAGCAGGGCGGCGGGAGGGCGAGAATGCCCGCCATGCAGCAGCTCTACCGCTTCGGGCCCACCCCGGAGCATTCCGCCAACCACCTCTTCGTTTTCCTGCACGGCAGCGGCGCCAGCGCCCGTTCCATGATTCCAGCCGCGTTCAAGTTCCAGGCGCGCTTTCCGAGCGCGGCGCTGATCGTGCCGAGCGGCTTCGCGCGCTACGGCAGCGACGTCGAATCGCAGCAGTGGTACTCGAGTCGCGGGCTGAACGACGACAATCGCCTGGCGCGCGTCGCGGCGATCCTGCCGCGCATCGAACAGCTGGTGCGCCGCGAGCAGACCAACTACGACGTGCCGCGCGAGCGCACGGTGCTGATCGGCTATTCGCAGGGCGGCACCGTGGCGCTGGAGAGCGTGAAGGCCTTCCCCGGCCTGGCCGGCGCCGTGGTCGCCTACTCGGCGCGCTTTGCGCGGCTGCCGCGGACCGGGACGCGGATCGCTGCGCGCATTCACCTGGTGCACGGCGGCTACGATTCGGTGGTGTCGCGGGTGCACGCCGAGCGCGCCGCGCGCGTGCTCGCGGGGCTGCACGTCCCGGTGACCCTCGACGTGATCGAGGACCTCGGCCACGCGCTCACGAACGAGGCGATCTGGCGCGGCTCGCTGCGGCTGCTGCAGGGCATCTACGAGGGCCGGCGGGCGACCCTGCACTGATCCGCGCGGCGCGGCGCTAGGCGGCCAGTTCCGGCAGGTCGCGGAACAGCTCGAGCGCTTCCGGATTGGCGAGCGCGTCGGTGTTCGCCACCGGCATGCCGTGCACCACGGCTTTCACCGCGAGCTCCACCACCTTGTTGTTCTTGGTGCGCGGAATGTCGGGCACCTGGAGGATGCGCGCCGGCACGTGCCGCGGCGTGGTGTTGTCGCGGATGCGCGTGCGGATGCGCTCCGCCAGCGCCTCATCCAGCGTGTAGCCCGGACGCAGGCGCACGAACAGCACGACGCGGGTATCCACCGGTTTGTCGGGCGGCCACAATTGCCCGATCGCGACCGATTCCTCGATCTCGTCGATCTTCTCGACCTGGCGGTAGATTTCCGCCGTGCCGATGCGCACGCCGCCCGGATTGAGTGTCGCATCCGACCGCCCGTAGACGATCAGCGTGCCGCGCGCGGTGAGTTCGCTCCAGTCGCCATGGCACCAGACGTTCGGATAGCGGTCGAAGTAGGCCGCGTGATATTTCTCGCCGCCGCGGTCGTTCCAGAAGCCGAGCGGCATCGAGGGGAAGGGCCGCGTGCAGACCAGCTCGCCCTTCTGTCCCACCACGGCAGCGCCGTTTTCGTCGAACACTTCGACCGCCATGCCGAGCGAGCGGCACTGCAGCTCGCCGCGAAACACCGGCAGCACCGGATTGGCGTCGCCGAAGGCCGCCATGATGTCGGTGCCGCCCGAGATCGACGACAGGCAGACGTCACGCTTGACGTGCTCGTAGACGTAGTCGTAGCTCTCCGCCACCAGCGGCGAGCCGGTCGAAATGATCATGCGCAGGCCGGCGAGGTCGTGCGTCTCGGCGGGCCGCAGGTCGCGCTTCTCGATGGCGTCGATGAATTTCGCCGAAGTGCCGAAGTGCGTGCAGCGCTCGGCCGCCGCGTAGTCGAACAGGATCCTGCCGCCGCGCTCGAACGGCGAGCCGTCGTAGAGCAGCACCGTGGCCTCGGCCGCGAGGCCCTCGAACAGCAGGTTCCACATCACCCAGTTGCAGGTGGTGTAGTAGAAGAACCGGTCCCCCGGCCGCACGTCGAACTGCAGCTTGTACATCTTGAGCCCCGACAGCAGTGCGCCGCCGGCGCTGTGCACGATGCATTTCGGCACGCCCGTGGTGCCGGAGGTGAACAGGATGTAGGCCGGATGGTCGAATGGCAGTTGCACATAGTCGATTTCCGCCGGCGTGTGCCGCCTGAGCCATTCCTCGAGCAGGACGGCCTTGGGAATCGCGGCAATGTCGGGCTTGGCCCGCAGGTGAGGGATCACCACCACCTTGCGCAGGCTCGGCAGCCGCGCGGCGATTTCGGCGATGCGCTCGAGCGAATCGTGCTCGCGGCCGGCATAGCGGTAACCATCGGCGCAGAACAGGATCTTGGGCTCGACCTGGCCAAAGCGGTCGAGCACGCCCTCGACGCCGAAGTCCGGCGAGCACGAGGTCCAGACCATGCCCTGCGACAGCGCGGCCAGGGCGCACATCGCGGTCTCCGGGATGTTCGGGATGAAGGCCGCTGCACGGTCGCCCCCGCGCAAGCCCAGCTGCTGCAGCGCCTGCGCCGCGCGCGACACCTCGCTCGTGAGGTCGGAATAGCTCAGGCGCCGGCGAAAGCCGGTCTCGTCCCAGAACACGAGCGCGTCGCCGCGATCGCCGCGCCGCAGCAGGTTCTGGGCGAAATTCAGGCGCGCTTCCGGAAACCACTTCGCCCCGGGCATGCGCTCGCCGTCGAGCAGCACCGGGGAGCCCTTCTTCGAGGCGATCACGCCGCACCAATCCCACGCCTCGCCCCAGAACTCGGCCGGCTGCTCCACGCTCCAGCGGTAGAAGTCGGCGTAGCTGTCGAGATCGACACGGTAGCGGCGCGCGCAGTGGCGCATGAACTGGGTCATTTGCGCCTGCTCGATCGCTTGCGCGCTCGGCTGCCAGATGGGGTCGGTGGGGCTGGGTTGCATGATCGCTGGCCTCTAACGTGGTTCGTGCGGAACGGTGCCGAAATGCGGCCGGGTCAGAACTTCGGGCTGCAGGATTTCGTCGAGCTCGGCGCGCGTCATGAGTTTTTTCTCCAGCACCAGGTCATAGACGCGCCTGCCGGTGGCGAGCGACTCGCGCGCGATCTCGCTCGCGCGGGCGTAACCGATCACCGGGTTCAACGCCGTCACCAGGCCGGTCGACTCGTCGACGAAACGGCGCGCCCGCTCGCGATTCGCGGTGATGCCCTTGACGCAGCGCTCG
>SCUH01000094.1 GCA_004298295.1 Betaproteobacteria bacterium
GGCAGATGTCGGGAGTTCGACCCTCTCAGCACCCACCAGAGAAGGAGCGGTAGTTCAGTTGGTTAGAATACCGGCCTGTCACGCCGGGGGTCGCGGGTTCGAGTCCCGTCCGCTCCGCCACACTTGCCGAAGGGCCCTGCGGGGCCCTTTCAATTTGCGCCCGACATGTTCGATTTCATCACCAACCACAAGCGGCTGATCCAGATCGCGTTTGTCCTGCTGATCGTGCCGCCGTTCGCCTTTTTCGGGCTCGAGTCCTACACGCGCTCGATGAGGGGCGCGGACGAGATCGCGCGCGTCAACGACATCCCGGTGTCGCAGCGCGAATACGAGGAGGCGCGGCGCGCCCAGCTCGAGCGCCTGCGCAAGCTCTTCGGCAACAGCGTCGATGCCGCAACGCTCGATACGGCGGAGGCGCAGGAAGCGGTGCTCGAAGCGCTGGTTTCGCAGCGCCTCGTGATCGCGGCGGCGCTGGAGGCCGGCCTCACGGTGAGCGACGACGCCCTGCGTCAGATGATCCTCGCCAACCCGTCGTTCCAGCGCGACGGCCGCTTCGATGTCGCCACTTACCGCCAGCTGCTGCGGGCGCAGGGGATGAGCGAACCGGGCTACGAGCAGCGCATGCGCCAGGACGTCGCGGTCGGGCAGCTGCTGCAGGCGATCGGCGAGACCGCGATCGCTTCGCGCGCCGGCACCGAGCAGCTCGCCGCGCTCGAGGGCCAACGCCGCGAGGTTGCCGAGGCGCTGGTGCCGTCGCAGCAGTTCCTGGCGCAGGTGAAGACCGATGAAGCGCAGCTGAAGACCTATTACGAAGCCAACAGCGCGCAGTTCAGGGTTCCCGAGCAGGTGAAGGCCGAATACCTCGTGCTGTCCGCCGAGGAACTCGGGCGCGGCGATGCGGTGAGCGAAGAGGAGCTGAAGGCGGCCTACGAGGCACGCACCAAGCAGTACGGCGTGCAAGAGCAGCGGCGCGCGAGCCACATCCTCGTCAAGACGCGGGCAGAGGCGGAGAAGCTCGTGGCCGAAGCGCGCAAGGCGCCGGCGCGCTTCGCCGAACTGGCGAAAACGCACTCGCAGGACCCCGGTTCCGCGGCAGCGGGCGGCGACCTCGGCCTGTTCGGCCGCGGCATGATGGTGAAGGCCTTCGAGGATGCGGCGTTCGGCATGAAGGAGGGCGAGATCGCGGGGCCGGTCGAGTCGGAGTTCGGCTTTCACGTCATCCGCCTGACGGCGATCCAGTCGGGCCGCTCGCGCAGCCTCGACGAGGTACGCAGGGAACTGGCCACAGAACTGGCGCGGCAGAAGGGCGCCAAGCGCTTTGCGGAAGCCGCGGAGGCGTTCGGCCATCTGGTCTACGAACAGTCGGACAGCCTTGCCCCCGCGGCGCAGCGATTCCAGCTCGCGATCCAGCAGAGCGACTGGCTGACGCGCCAGCCCGGGCGCACGGCGGGACCGCTCGACCATCCCAAGGTGCTCAGCGCGCTGTTCGCGCAGGACTCGATCCTGGCGCGCCGCAATACCGATGCCATCGAAGTGGCGCCCAACGTCCTGGTGGCGGCGCGCGTGACCGCACACCAGCCGGCCGCGCAGCGCAAGTTCGAGGAGGTTCGCGCCCAGATCGAGCAGCGCGTACAGCAGCAGGAAGCCGCCAAACTTGCGCACCGCGAGGGCGCGGCGAAGCTGGCGCAGCTCGCGAGCCAGGCCGATGCCGGGCTGAAATGGTCCGCGCCGCTCGCCGTCACGGTGCGCGAGCCGAAGGGACTGTCGCCCGAGGCGTTGCGCAAGGTGTTCGCGGCCGACGCGCAGAAGCTGCCGGCGCACGTCGGCGTGGAGCGTGGCGAGCAGGGCTACGCGATCTATCGCGTGCTGCGCGTCATTGCGGCGGAGCCGCGCAGCGATGCGCAGAAGGCCGCCGATCGGGCGGGAGCGGCGCGACGCGCCGGCGCCGAACAGTTCGAGGCCTGGCTCGCGGGCCAGCGTGCGCGCGCCAAGGTCGAGATCAACCGCGCCAACCTGGAGCGCAAGTAGCAGGCGCGCCGCGCGGCGCGGCGCCGGACTGCGTCACTCTCCGGCGATGGTCACCGAAGTCACGTTGAAGCCCCCGTCCACGTGCACGATCTCGGCGCTGATTCCGGCGGCGAGTTCCGAGAGCAGGAAGGCGGCGACGTTGCCCACATCCTCGATGGTGACGTTGCGCCGCAGCGGCGAAAACGTCTCGACATGCTTGAAGATCTTGCTGAAGCCGGAGATGCCCGCCGCCGCCAGCGTCTTGATCGGGCCGGCGGAGATCGCGTTGACGCGGATCCCCTTCGGCCCGAGGTGGGTCGCCAGGTAGCGCACGCTCGCCTCGAGGCTCGCCTTGGCGAGGCCCATGGTGTTGTAGTGCGGAATCGCGCGCTCGGCGCCCAGATAGCTCAGGGTCAGGAGCGCGGCGGGACGCCCCTCCATCATCGGCAGCAGCACCTTGGCGAGGGCGGGAAAACTGTACGCCGACACCTCGTGCGCCTGGCGGTAGGCGTCGCGCGTCAGGCCGTCGAGCAGCCCGCCCGAGATCGCCTCGCGCGGCGCGTAGGCGATCGCGTGCACCAGGCCGTCCAGGCCGTCCCAGTGCGCGCGCAGACCGCCGGCCAGGGCGTCGATCTGCTCGTCGCTGGTGACGTCGCACGGCAGCACGATCGCGGAATCGAATTCCGCCGCCAGCTCGACGACCCGTTCCTTGAAGCGCTCGCCGACGTACGTGAAGGCGAGATCGGCGCCTTCGCGGCGCGCCGCCTTGGCGATGCCGTAGGCGATCGAGCGGTTGGAGAGCAACCCGGTGACGAGGATCTTGCGGCCGGCGAGCATTGCCATCTGGTGGTCTTTCGGTGAAGGCGGGCGGATTATAAGCGCGCCCTCAGGCGGCCCGCAGGAGTCGCGGTACCGCGGCGAGCAGCTCGCGCGTGTAATCGTCCGCCGGCGTCGAGAGAATCCGCTCGGCCGGGCCCGCTTCGACGATGCGCCCGGCGCGCATGACCGCGATCTCGTCGGCCAGGTATTCGACCACCGCGAAGTTGTGCGTGATGAAAAGGTAGGCCAC
>SCUH01000095.1 GCA_004298295.1 Betaproteobacteria bacterium
ACCACGTGCAGCGGGTGGATGGTGTGCGTGTACATGCCCGGCATGCGGCGCACGGGCTCGAGCCCCTTCAGGGCCTGGATCGCGGAAGCGTCGTAAACCTGCTTGGCCATGGATCTAGTGATTCTCTTCGTCTTCTCTACTAGATATTGTAGCGCCGGCGCAATTGCGAGGCGCTCAGGCGTCCCGGTGCGTGCACGATGACACCGGCTGCAGCGCCGGCAGCTGCGAGATTGCGATCGAGCGTGATCAGCGCAGAATCGAGCCGCGCCGCCAGCTCAAGATACGCGGCATCGTAAGTGCTGAGGTTGTGCTGCTCGGCCAACGCGCTGATGGCACGCAGCTCGTGGGTGTGGCCGTCGATGCGCAATCGCAGCCGTGCCGCCTCGTCGAGAACCTGCAGGCGCTCGGCTCGCGTGAGCCGGCGCTTGCGCTCGGCGGCGAGCAGCGCGTTCGGAAATTCGAGTCGCCACAGGGCGGGCACCCAACATTCTTCCCTCGCTACCAGCTCGAGCGCGGCGTCGGTGAAGCCGGTTCGTTCGTCCGGGAAGAACCAGGACAGCGAGATGGAGGCGTCGAGCACGAGCGCCATCAGTAGCGCCTGCCCGCCTTGATCAATTCCGCAATCGTGGTGCCGGGTGCCGCGGGTTTGCCGCGCCCGACACGCGTTCGCTTGATCTCCTCGACCAGAGCCCGCATCCGTGCGGGCTCATCGTCGGGCCTGACGGGAACGAGCCGCGCCACGGCCCTGCCGCGACGAGTAATCGTGACGGTCTCGCCTGCCTCGACCCTGTCGAGCAGCTCGGCGAGCTTGGTCTTGGCTTCGAACGATCCGACCGTACTCATGACTGCCTCCAACTAGACAACCAGTTTGAAGGGTAACACGGTTCCGGCTTCCGGCGCGGCAGGCCGATCGCGCGCAGGCAGCGCTGCGCGCCGGGCCGGATCAGCTCGGCGCGCCGCCGAGAAACCGGCGCCGCGAGATCATCCCAGCGTCGGCATGTGAAAGCCCGGCGCCGGCGTGTCCTGGTGCGGCCAGCGCGTGGTCACCACCTTGGTGCGGGTGTAGAACTTGGTCGCCTCGACGCCGTGCACGTGCAGGTCGCCGAAGAGCGAATTCTTCCAGCCGCCGAAGGAGTAGTAGGCGACCGGCACCGGGATCGGCACGTTGACCCCGACCATGCCGACCGTGATCTCGTTTTCGAAGCGCCGCGCCGCGCCGCCCGACTCGGTAAAGATCGCGGTGCCGTTGGCGTAGGGATTGCGGTTGACCAGCGCGATCGCCTCTTCGAGCGTCTCGACGCGCAGCACCACCAGCACCGGGCCGAAAATCTCGTCGCGATGGATGCTCATTTCGGGCGTGACGCGATCGAACAGCGTCGTGCCGAGGAAAAAGCCGCCCTCGGACCCCGCCACCTTGCAGCCGCGGCCGTCGAGCACCAGCTCGGCGCCTTCCTTCACGCCGGCGTCGATGTAGGAAGCCACCTTGTCGCGGTGCTGGCAGGTGATGAGCGGGCCCATGTCGATGCCGTCGCGGTCCCCCGGCCCGATGCGGATGGCCGCGGCCTTCATCTTCAGCAGCGCGACGAGCGGATCAGCCGCGGCGCCCACCGCCACCACTGCGGAGACCGCCATGCAGCGCTCGCCCGCAGACCCGTACGCCGCGCCGATCAGCGCCTCGGCGGCGAACTCGAGGTCCGCGTCGGGCAGCACCACCGCGTGGTTCTTGGCGCCGCCCAGCGCCTGCACGCGCTTGCCGTGCCGCGCCGCGGTCTCGTAAATGTGCCTCGCCACCGGCGTCGAGCCGACGAACGACACCGCGTCGATGCCCGGATGCGTGAGGATCGCATCGACCGCGACCTTGTCGCCGTGCACCACGTTGAAGACGCCGTCGGGCAGGCCCGCCTTCTGCAGCAGCTCGGCCATGCGGATCGAGGCCGAAGGATCCTTTTCCGAGGGTTTGAGGATGAAGGCATTGCCGCACGCGATCGCCACCGGAAACATCCACAGCGGCACCATCACCGGAAAATTGAACGGCGTGATGCCGGCGCAGACGCCGACCGGCTGGCGCACGGTGTGCGTGTCCACCTGCGTGCCGACGTTCTCGGAATGCTCGCCCTTCAGCAGGTGCGGGATGCCGCAGGCGAACTCGACGACTTCCATGCCGCGCTGGACCGAGCCGAGCGCATCGGGGAGGGTCTTGCCGTGCTCTTCGCTGACCAGGCGCGCGAGGTCCTTCTGCGCGTCTTCCATGAGGCGCAGGAAGCGCTGCATCACGCGCGCGCGCCGCAGCGCCGGCCAGTTGCGCCATTGCGCCTGCGCCGCGCCCGCCGCGTCGACCGCCTCGTTCACCACTTCGTGCGAAGCGAACGGCACGCGCCGCACCACCTGCCCGGCGGCCGGATTGAAGACCTCGCCCATGCGCGCCGCCGCGGGCACGGCGGCGCGGCCATGGATCCACATCGGAATGGTTTCCAGCTTGAGCTCTGCGGGCTTGTTCATCGGGACCTCCGGGCGGACAATTCTACGTCCAAAGTCAATCCACTTTGACGGTGCGCCAACGGCTGCCGGCGCCTCGAGCGCCGCGGCCGGCCCAGGATCGGAGAGCGATATGGACATTCCATTGCAGAGCATCGACCAGGTCAGAGTCACGGCGATCGACCTGGCGTTCAAGTTCGGGCCGAAGCTGCTGGTCGCAGTGCTGATCCTGGTCGCGGGCTACCTGGTCGGCCGCTGGGCGGGCGGAGTCACGACGCGCGCCATCGCGCGCTTGCGTCTGGAACCGCCGGTGCGCGTACTGATCGAGCGCATCGTGCGCGTGCTCGTGCTCGGCCTGTTCTTCATCCTGGCGCTGCAGAACCTGGGCGTCGAACTGCTGCCGCTGATCGCGGGCCTGGGCGTCGCCGGCGCCGGCGTCGCGCTCGCCATGCAGGGGGTGCTGGGGAACATGGTCGCCGGGCTGACGATCATCCTCGCGCAGCCGTTCCGCGTCGGCGACTACATCTCGATCGTCAAGGAAGAGGGCGATGTGCTCGACATCAGCCTGTTCAACACCACGCTGGGACACCCCGACTTGTCGAAAGTCGTGATTCCCAACCGCAAGATCGTGGGCGAGGTGCTGCACAACTACGGCCGCATCCGCCAGCTCGCGCTCGAGGTCGGCGTCGCCTACGACACCGATCTCGCGGCCGCGGTGAGCGCGCTGCACGCGGTGCTCGGGGCCAATTCGCGCGTGCTGCCGGAGCCCGCGCCCCTCATTTTCGTCGCGCGGCTCGCCGAATCCATCCGCATCGGCGTCAGTCCCTGGGTCGACGTGGCCGATTACTTCGCCGCGGGGGGCGAGCTCAACCGCGCCATCCTGGAAGCGTTCCGCGACCGGCGCATTGTCATCCCGATGCCGCAGCGCGAGGTGCACCTGGTCGGCAAGACCGCCTGATCGCCGTGGCATGAGCGCACCCCTCGTGCCCGCACGGCTGGCGTTCGCCGCCGACGGCACGCCGTTTTCGCAAGCCTTTGGCGACGTCTATCACAGTGCCGAGGGCGGGCCCGGCCAGGCGCGCCACGTCTTCCTCGCCGGCAACGGACTGCCCGGGCGCTGGCGCGGCCGGCGCCGCTTCACGCTGCTCGAGACGGGCTTTGGCCTGGGCCTCAACTTTCTCGTCACCTGGGATGCGTGGCGCGGCGATGCCGGGCGCTGCGAGCGCCTGCATTTCGTTTCGCTGGAGAAACACCCGTTCTCGCGCCACGACCTCGAGCAACTGCACGCGCGCCATCCCGAATTCGCGCCGCTCGCCGCGCAGCTGCACGCGGCCTGGCCGCTGCTCGTGCCCGGTGTGCACCGCCTGGAATTCGAAGGCGGACGCGTCGTGCTCACGCTCGCGTTCGCCGATGCGACGCACGCACTGCGCGAGCTGCGCCTCGCGGCCGACGCGGTTTTTCTCGACGGCTTCGACCCCCGGCGCAATCCGGAGCTTTGGTCGCCCGAGCTGATGCGGGTGGTAGCGCGCGCCTGCGCGCCCGGCGCGACCGCGGCCACCTGGAGCGCGGCGGCATCGGTGCGCGAAGCGCTCCGCAGCGCCGGATTCGAAGTGCAGAAGCGGCCCGGATTCGCGCAAAAGCGGGACATGTTGCAGGCGCGCGTCGTGCGCAGCGGACGCGAGGCGGCGGCGCCCGGCGAACGCCGTGCGCTCGTCGTCGGCGCAGGCATCGCGGGCGCCGCGGTGAGCGAACGGCTGTGCGCGCGCGGCTGGGAAGTGACGCTCATCGAGCGCCAGCCGCGGCGGCCCGCGGGCGAGCCGGGTCGCCACGCAGGCGTGTTCCATCCGGTGGTGACGCCGGACGACAGCCTGTTTGCCCGCCTCACGCGCGCCGGATTCCTCGCCGCGCTCGCGCGCTGGCGCGCGCTGCAGGCCGCCGGCCAGGCGCTCGTCTGGGACGAGTGCGGCGTGCTGCAGCTCGCGCGCGACGAGCGCGAGGCCGTGGCGCAGCACAACGCCATCGCGACGCTGGGACTGCCGCCCGGCTACGCCCAGCAGGCGTCGCGCGATGCGGCGAGCGCGTACGCGGGCGTGCCGCTGGCCGCGGGCGGCCTGTGGTTTCCTTCCAGCGGCTGGATCCGGCCGCTGTCGCTGATCGACGCGCAGCTCGCGGCCGCGGGGGCGCGGCTCGAGGCGCGCTTCGGTTGCGAAGCGGCGCGCATCACGCGTGGGCCCGACGGCTGGACGGCGACCGATCGCGATGGGCGCACGATCGCGCGCGCTCCCGTTGTGGTGCTCGCCAACGCGGCAGACGCGCTCAAGCTTGCGCCGCAGCGCGCGATCCGCATCCGCCGCGTCCGCGGCCAGATCAGCTTCCTGCCGGGCGAACGCTTCGCCGCGCCGCACGTCGTCGTGCTGCGCGGCGGTTTCGTGCTGCCGGCAATGCGCGGCGAATCGATCGCGGGCGCGAGCTACGATTTCGACGACGACGACCCCTCGCCGCGCGCTTCGAGCCACGCCGGCAACCTCGAGCGCCTGGCGCGCATCCTGCCGGGCGCCGCCGCGGACCTCGACCCGGCGGCGCTCCAGGGGGTGGTGGGATTTCGCGCCGTCGCGCCCGACCGCTTGCCGCTCATCGGCGCGCTCTGCAACGAAGACGCCGCAGCACCCAGGAACCCGCGGCTGGCGACGCTGCCGCGCTGCGAAGGTCTCTTCGGCAGCTTCGCCTTCGGTTCGCGCGGACTGCTCTGGGCGGGGCTGGGTGCGGAACTGCTCGCCAGTCACCTGGAAGGCGAGCCGCTGCCGCTGGAAGCGCGCCTCGCCGAGGCGCTCGACCCCGGCAGGTTCCTGCTGCGCACCCTGCGCCGGACTACAAGCGCTCAAGCTTGATGTCGTCGTACGAGGCGGGGTGCGAGATCGGCTCGAGGTGGCTGAACAGGATCGCGTTCGGCACCAGCGAGCGGATGCGCTCTTCGATCTCCTCCGAAAGCTGGTGCGCCTGCGCCACCGTCCAGGTATCCGGCACGAGCAGGTGAAAGGAGATGAAGCGCCGAGCGCCCGCCTGCCGCGTCAGCACGGCGTGAAACTGGACGGGATAGCGGCGCCGGTATTCGGCGAAGATCTTCTCCATCTCGGCGCGGTCCTCGGGCTCGATCGCCGCGTCGAGCAGGCCGGTGAACGAGCGGCGCATCAGGCCGATGCCGGTCCAGACGATGTGCACCGCCACCGCGAGCGCGATCAGCGGGTCGAGGATCAGCCAGCCGGTGCCCCACACCAGCGCGACGCCCGCGACCACGCCGGCGGAAGTCCATACATCCGTCATGAGATGACGGCCGTCGGCCTCCAGCGCGATGCTTTGCTCGCGCCGGCCGACGCGGATCAGCGCAAGCGACACGCCGAGGTTGATGAGCGAGGCGAAGACGGAAAGGCCGATGCCGAGCGCGGCGGCATCGAGCGCCTGCGGCGCCAGCAGGCGCGGGACCGCGGCGTACGCGATGCTGCCGGCCGCCAATACAATGAGCGCGCCCTCGACGCCGCTCGCGACGTACTCGGCCTTGAAGCGGCCGTAGGGATGCGCCTCGTCGGGCGGCGCCGAGGCCACGCGCAGCATGGCGAGCGCGAGCAGTGCCGCGGCCAGATTGATCAGCGACTCGAGCGCGTCCGACAGCAGGCCGACGGAGCCGGTGACGGCCCAGGCGAGGGTCTTGATCGCGATCGTGGCCACCGCGGCCGCGACCGAGAGCCAGGCGTAGCGCTCAAGCTTTCCGTCGGCGACCTGCACGGTACAGCTCGCGGAAGGTCCTGCCCTCGGGTGCGGGAAAATCGCGGCCCCGGGTCCAGCCGCCGCCGGCGAACGGCAGGCGCGCGATCAGGCCGCGGCGCCCGCCCATCCACTTGAGCGCGCGCGCGGCGACCTTCGTCGCCAGCGCATACAGCCACGGCCGCTGCGCCGCGTACGCCCAGGCGCGAAACGCGGCACGCTCGGCCCACGGGCGCAAGCCGCGCTCCATCTGCATCTCGCGCAACTTGCGCAGCAGCTCGGGCAGCGGAATCTTCACCGGGCAGGCGACGTGGCAGGCGCCGCACAGCGTCGCCGCCTGCGGCAGGTCGAGCGCGTTCTCGAGTCCCTGGTACACCGGCGTCAGCACCGAGCCCATCGGCCCGGGATAGACCCAGCCGTAGCTGTGCCCGCCGACCGTCTGGTAGACCGGGCAATGATTCATGCAGGCGCCGCAGCGGATGCAGCGCAGCATCGCCTGCAGCTCGCTGCCGACCAGGCGCGTGCGGCCGTTGTCCACCAGGATGACGTACAGGTGCTCCGGACCGTCGGCGTCGCCGGCGCGCCTCGGCCCGCTGAGGATCGAGAAGTAATTCGAGATCTCCTGCCCGGTTGCCGAGCGCGGCAGGATGCGGTTGAGCGCCGACAGGTCCTCCAGCGTAGGGACCACTTTCTCGATGCCGGTGATCGCGATGTGCACGCGCGGCAGCGTGGTCACCATGCGGCCGTTGCCCTCGTTGGTGACGATCGCCACCGAGCCGGTCTCGGCGACGAGGAAATTGCCGCCCGAGATGCCGAGATCGGCCGAAAGGAAATGCGGCCGCAGCATTTCGCGCGCCTCGCGCGTCATCTGCGCGATGTCGTCGCTCTTCGGCCGGCCGTGATGCTTGACGAAAAGCGCCGAGACCTCGCCCTGGTCCTTGTGGATCGCCGGGGCGATGATGTGCGAGGGCGCTTCGCCCGCGAGCTGCAGGATGTATTCGCCGAGATCGGTCTCGATCGGCTGCACGCCGGCGGCGGCGAGGGCGTCGTTCAATCCCGCCTCCTCCGAGAGCATGGATTTCGACTTGATCGCCTTCTTCAGGCCGTGCCGCGCGCAGATCTCGAGCACGCGCGCGCAGGCCTCGGCGGCGTCCTCCGCCCAGATCACGGTGCTGCCGCGGCGCACGGCTTCGGCCTCGAAGCGCAGCAGCCAGGCGTCGAGATCCTCGAGCGCGCGGTCGCGGATCGCCGCGCTCGCCTCGCGCAGAACTTCGAAGGCGTCCTCGCCGAAGGCCCGGCGCGCCGCGGCGCGCTTGTCGGCGAAGCCGCTGCCGAAGCGCTTGAGCGTTCGCTGCAGGTGCTTGTCGGCGAGCGCGCCCGAGGCACGCTGCCTGAAATGGACCGAGGCGGAGCGCATCAGGCCTTCGCCGTGAGCACCTCGGCGACGTGCAGCACGCGCGTGGTCGCGTCGCCCATGCGCCGCAGCCGGCCCTCGATGTTGAGCATGCAGCCGAGATCCCCCAGCGCCACCGTTGCGGCGCCGCTGGCGTGGATGCAGTCGCACTTGGTCTGCGCCATCGCCGCCGAGATGTCGCCGAACTTGATCGAGAACGTGCCGCCGAAGCCGCAGCAGACTTCGCTGTCCTTCATTTCCCTGAGCTCGGCGCCCGGGACCCCGGCCAGCAGGGCGCGCGGCTGCGCCTTCACCCCGAGCTCGCGCAGGCCCGAGCAGCAATCGTGGTAGGTGATCGTGCCGGCAAACCGGCCGGGCACGCGCTCCAGGCGTGCCACGTTGACCAGGAAATCGGTGAGTTCATGGGTCTTCGCGGCGAGCGCCTCGACGCGCGTCAGCCACGCCCCCTCGCCCGCGAAAACTTCCGGGTAATGCGTCCTGATCATTCCGGCGCAGGATCCCGAAGGCGCCACGACGTAATCGAAGGTCTCGAATTCGGCGATCACCTTTTCCGCCAGCGCGCGCGCCGAGGGACGATCGCCCGAATTCCAGCCGGGCTGGCCGCAGCAGGTCTGCGCCGCCGGCACGACCACTTCGCAGCCGGCGGCCTCGAGCAGCTCGAGCGCCGCGAAACCGATGCGCGGCCGGACCAGATCGACGAGGCAGGTGACGAAAAGGCCCACGCGCATGGACCGAATCATAGCGTGCATTTCACATCGCGAGATAGAATCGCGCCTCCCATGGCAGCCAAAGACGAGCCCAAGAACCCGATCCAGGTCATCGAGCGCATGATGCGGCTGCTCGATGTCCTCGCGGAGCACCCCGAGCCGCTGGGGCTGAAGCAAATCGCGCAGATCACGGCACTGCATCCTTCGACGGCGCATCGCATCCTCGCCGCCATGGCGGCCGGCCGGCTGGTGGACCGCGTCGAACCGGGCAGCTACCGCCTGGGCATGCGGCTGCTCGAACTGGGAACGCTGGTGCGCTCGCGCATCAGCGTGCGCGAGCACGCGCTGCCGCTGATGCGCGAGCTGCACGCGCAGACCGGCGAGACGGTGAACCTCTCGGTGCGCCAGGACGACGAGATCGTGTACGTCGAGCGCACCTCCTCCGGGCGCTCGGCGATGCGCATCGTGCACATGATCGGCGCACGCGCACCGCTGCACGTCACCTCCTCGGGCAAGCTCTTCCTGCTCGAGGAGGGCTTCGCCAGGCTGCGCGACTACGCCAAGCGCACGGGGCTCGCGCCGCACACCCGCAATTCGCTTTCCACCCTGCCGACGCTGGAGCGCGACCTGGAGCGCATCCAGCGCCAGGGCTGGGCCACCGACAACGAGGAGGCCGAAATCGGCGTGCGCTGCGTCGCCGCGGCCGTACGCGACGATTCCGGACAGCTCATCGCCGCGCTCTCGATCTCGACGCCCGCCGACCGCATGAAGCCGCAGTGGGGGCCGCTGGTGAAGGAGGCCGCCGAGCGCATCTCGCGCGCCGTAGGCCATCGGCCCGGGGCGCGGATCGGCGCGCACTGAGGCGCGCAGCAAAGAAGAGCCAGCCGCTCACCACCGGTTGCGAAGCTCGCGCAGCTTGAGGAACACGGTGCGCGGATCGGGTTTTTCCGGCAGGTCGGGAAAGGCCTTGCGCAACTGCGCGATCACCGCAGGGCTGGTGAGACGGAAGAAAGTGTTGATTTCCCTTTCGACCGCGAGCGTCGAGACGTAGGCCCGGTTCGGATCCTGGCCCTTCAGCCGCTCGAGCATCTCCCGCGCGCGCGGATTGTCGGGCTCGCGGTCGAGCGTGAAGCGCAGGTTGTTCTCGATGTAATCGTGTCCCGGATAGATCAGCGTGTCATCGGGCAGCCTCGCCAGCTGCTCGCTAAACGTCGTGTAAAGCGCTTCCGGGTGGCCGCCGTGGTGGCAGTTCCCGGCCCCCGCGTTGAACAGCGTGTCGCCGCAAAAGAGGACCGGCTGGTCGCTATGCGAGCGCAGGCAGACGTGGCTCATGGTATGCCCGGGCGTGTCGAGCACCTCGAGTTCCACGGTCTTTCCGATCCTGACGACGTCGCCCGCGGCCAAGGCGCGCGCCATGCCGGGAATCTTGTCCTTCGCGTTCCGGTGCGCGAGGATCTTCGCCCCGGTCTTCTCCACCACCGGCCCGTTGCCGCCGGTGTGGTCGCCGTGTTCGTGGGTGTTCAGGATCTGGGTGATGTCCCAGCCCGCGTCCTTCGCCGCGCGCAGGCACTTTTCGTGATCCAGCGGGTCGACGGCCAGCGCCTCGCCGGTCTCGCCGCAGGCGATGAGGTAGTTGAAGTTGCGATAGGCATTGGCAGTCCAGATCTGCTTGACGATCATGGCGTCACTCGCAGGGCGTTCAGGTGGGCATCATCATACGCAGGACCTAGCCCGCGACCAGCCCGAACAGCGCAAAGTACTTCCGGCTGTCCTGCCACACCCGCTCGGCGCGAAACCCGGCCGCCAGCGCGAGGGCCCTGAACTCCTCGACCGAATACTTGCAGGAGTTCTCGGTGTGGATCGACTCGCCAGTGTCGAAGCCGAAGCGGTGCGGGCCGATCGCCACCGTCTGCCTGGCGAGCGACACCAGGTGCATTTCGATCCGCCCCAGCGCCGCGTTGTAGAAGGCGTAATGCGAAAAGCGCCGCAGCTCGAAATCGCCCCCGAGCTCGCGATTGATGCGCGCGAGCAGGTTGAGGTTGAACGCCGCGGTGACGCCCTGCGCGTCGTTGTAGGCGGCGTGCAGGACGTTGGCGTCCTTCTTCAGGTCGACGCCCACCAGCATCGCGCCGCGCATGCCGACCTGCCCGCGCGTCATGCGCAGGAAAGCGTGCGCCTCCTCAGGGGTCAGGTTGCCGATGGTCGAGCCGGGAAAATAGACCACGCGGCGGCGCAAGCTGCGCGTCCGGTACAGCGGCAGCGTGAGCGGCTGCATGAAATCGCCCACCACGCCGTGCAGTTCGAGCCAGGGAAACGCGCGCGCGAGGCGCCTGGCAGCCCCTTGCAGCGCGGCCTCCGATATGTCCACCGGCACGTAAGCGGCCGGGCGCAGCGCGCCCAGCAGCAGGCGCGACTTGACGCTTGCGCCGCTGCCGTACTCGATCAGTTCGATGCCGCGACCGGCGAAGCGCGCGATGTCGCCGAGATGGCGCCGCGTCAGTGCCAGTTCGCAGCGCGTAGGGTAGTACTCGCGCAGCCGGCAGATCGCCTCGAACAGCAGGCTGCCCTGCGCGTCATAGAAATACTTGGGGGGGAGCGTCTTCTGCGGCTGCGACAGACCGGCGATCACGTCCTCGCGGAAACTGTCCGCCGCGACGGCGGCGCCGTAGAAGCGGACGACGCCCGCCCGTGACCGCGGCGCTAGCCGCGCCGCGCCAGCGCGGCGCTCGTCTCGAGCCACTTGCGGATGCGCGTGGCGTCGCCGATCCGCGAGTACTTGCCCCAGGAATCGAGCAGCACCACCACCATCTCCTTCTGCGCCATCTTCACCTGCATCACCAGGCAGCGGCCCGCCTCGCTGATGAAACCGGTCTTCGACAGGCCGATGTCCCATTTGGCGTTGCGCACCAGGCCGTTGGTGTTGCGGTAGGCGAGCGGCCGGCCGAGTGCGTAGACCGTAGCGCTGCTGCGCGTGGAGTAATCGCGGATCAGGGGATATTGGTGCGCCGCCTTCACCATCCGCGCGAGGTCCTGCGCGCTGGCGACATTGGCCGAATTGAGCCCGGTAGCGTCGGTGAAGCGCGTGTTCTGCATGCCGAGCGCTTGCGCCTTGGCGTTCATCGCGGCGACGAACGCGTCGCCGCCGCCCGGGTAGGTGCGCGCGAGCGCCGACGCGGCGCGGTTCTCC
>SCUH01000096.1 GCA_004298295.1 Betaproteobacteria bacterium
ATCGCAAGAAGGACATGATCCTGGTGTCGGGCTTCAACGTCTATCCGAACGAGATCGAGCAGGTGGTGGCGATGCATCCGGGCGTGCTGGAAGTGGCGGCGATCGGCGTCCCGGACGAGCATTCGGGCGAAGTGCCGAAGCTCTTCATCGTGAAGAAGGACCCCTCGCTCACGGAAGCAGCGGTGCTCGAATTCTGCAAGGAACAGCTCACCGGCTACAAGCGGCCCAAGCACGTCGAGTTCCGCGCCGAACTGCCCAAGACCAACGTCGGCAAGATCCTGCGGCGCGCGCTGCGCGACGAGCAGAAAAGCGCCTGAGCCTGCGGCCCTGCGCCGGCGGCCTGCGGCTGTCTTGACCCCTGCCGCGAACCGCCTCAAGGGCCTTGCCTGGATCGGGCTGTCGATCCTGTGCTGGGCGCCGATGTTTCCGATCGCCAAGCGCGCGCTGCCGTACGTCGACGCCTTCGGCCTCGGCACGCTGCGCTACCTCGTCGGCTCGGTGCTGTTCATCGCGCTGCTGTGGGCGATCGAGGGGCGGCAGGCGCTGCGCTTCGACGGCCGCATCGTTCCGGCCACCGTGTTCGGCATGATCGGCATCACCGGCTTCAATGTGCTGGTCTGGGGCGGACTGAATTTCACGCGCCCGGAGCACGCCGCGATCATCATGGCCCTGCAATCGCCGCTCATCGCGCTCACGCTGTGGCTGACGCGCGGCCAGCGGCCCGCGCCGTTCGTCATCGGCTGCGTCGCGGCGGCGCTCGCGGGCGTGTTCCTGGTCGTCACCAAAGGGGATCCGGCCGCCGTGCTCGCGGAGGGAATCGTGTGGGGCGACGCGCTGATATTCCTCGGTGCGGTAAGCTGGGTCATCTATACGCTCGCTGCCGGGCGCTTCGCGGGCTGGTCGCCCTTGCGGCTCACGGTGCTCACCTGCATTCCGGGCGCGATGGGGCTCTTCGTCGCCAACGGCATCGCCATCGCTTCGGGCATCGCGACGCTGCCGAGCGCGGCCGCGATCGCGGCCGTCGGCTGGCAGCTCGCCTATTTCTCGACCTGCACCGTGGTGCTCGGGGTGCTGGGCTTCAACTTCGGCGTCAAGTACCTGGGTCCGCTCAACACCCTGCTGATGCTGAACCTCGTGCCGGTGAGCGTGTTCGCGATCGAGGCCTGGCTGGGGCGCGATTTTGCCCCGATCGAGCTGGCGGGCGCCGCGATCGTCATCGGCGCGCTGGTCGCCAACAACCTCTACCAGCGCCGCATCAGCGCGCGGGCGTGAGGCGCAGCAGCTGGTGCGGCTGGGCGTCGAGCACGCTGCGCTGCGTCGTCATGCGGATGTACTCGTTCTTCGCCCAGGCCTCGGTGAACGCAGCGTAGTGCGGCGAAAGCACGTTGCCCGACTGGCCGCCGGAGTGGATGTAGAGCGACTGTTCCAGGTCGGCCAGGTCGTACACCGCGCGCAGGCTGGCGGCATGGCGGTTCGCGAACGGGTGCTCCTCGTCGCCGAAATTCTTGCGGCCGACGTTCACGGTGTAGGTATCGCCCGGTGTCGGCACCCGGATGTCGAAACCCAGTTGCAGCAGCGGATGGCGGCCGAAGGGGCGATGCTCGTGGCGCGCGACGTGCGCCTCGCCCCAGCGCCACTTCGCCATCTCGGCGCCGTAGCGCTGGGTCAGGTCGGCGAGCGCGGCCTCCAGCGAGGCGGCGAGCAACTGCTCGCAGGACTCGAGCGCCGGCGTGCGGACATCGTCGCACCAGCGGGCGTGATCGCCCTGTCCCGAAAGCACATTGGCGACGAACGGCGCACGCGCGGTCCACTGGCCGCGGAAAGCGTCGCCCAGCTCGTCGGCGTAGAGCAGGCGCGTCAATTCGCGCCACCAGGCCCAGGCGATCACGGGTTCGGCGCGATCGGGCGCCGCGCTGCCGTCCCAGCGCTCGAGCAGCGCCAGCGCGCGGCGCGCCGGCTCGCTCGCCGCGCGCACCTTGAGCAGGTGCGGCAGCGATTCGCGCATCGCGAGCGATACGACATCGCCCTGGATGCGCGCGAAGCTCTCGACGCTGTGGCGCGGTGCGGCGTCGAGCAGCTCGTGGATGCGCCGGGAGCGATACGGCGGGTGCCACTCGCTGGTGAGGAAATGGGAGTAGCCGGGCGGCGTGATTCTCTCGTTCGCGCTCCAGAGGCGGCCGCTCGCGGGGTTGTATTGCTGCGGCAGTTGCTCGAAGGGAATCCAGCCGGCCCAGTCGTAGCGCGCGTCCCAGCCCGGTGCGGGCGCGAGGCCCTTGAGGTCGTTCTCGGGCTTGCGCACCGGAATGCGGCCGGGCGCGACAAAGCCGATGTTGCCCTCGATGTCGGCGTACACCATGTTCTGCTGCGGGACCTGGTAGTCGCGCGCTGCAGAGAGGAACTCCTGCCAGTTGCCGGCGCGGGCGATCTTGTGCGCTGCCTGCAGCGTGCGGTCGTCTTCCAGCAGCGCGGTCCAGGCGAACGCAATCACGTAGCCGCGCGGGGTTTGGTCGGCCGCTGCGCGCGAGACGTCCGAGATCACCGGCCCGTGGCGCGAAACGCGGATCTGCAGCGGCTCGTCCGGCGCTCCCTTCACCCGGATCGACTCCTCGATCACCGTAAACGCGCGCGGTCCGTCCGGTGTGAGGTAGTTGCCGGCGGCGTCGAGCTTTTCGAGGTAAAGATCCTGCACGTCCGGCCCGGTGTTGGTGAAGCCCCAGGCGATGCGGTCGTTTCTGCCCAGAACGATCGCCGGCACGCCCGGGAACGTGGCGCCGATCACGTTGCGTCCGGCCACCGACAGGTGCGCCAGGTACCAGACCGGAGGCGCGGTCAGGCCGAGGTGCGGGTCGTTCGCGAGCAGTGGCTTGCCGCTCGTGCTATGCGCGCCGGACACGACCCAATTGTTGGAGCCGACGCCGTCCGGCGGTTCGCCCGGGGCGAGCGCCAGCAGCCGGTCGGCGTCTTCGGCGAGCTGCACGCCGCCGCGATCGAGCGATCCGTAGAGCGTCTTCAGGTCGGCGATCTCCGGCGGCGCCTCGCCGGGGTAGGGCGCGACGAATTCGTGGATGCGCGCGAGCGGCAGCGTTCTCGACAACCGCATGCGCAGCAGTTCGTTCCGCCAGTTGCCGCCGAGGTCCCAGGCGACCATCTTGGTCCAGGTCGCCGAATCGGCCGGCGTCCAGGGCTCGGGACGCGCGCCGGTGAGCCAGAACTCCGGCGGCAGCACCGGATTGCCGGCCAGAAATGCATTCACGCCCGCGGCATAGGCCTCGAGCAGGCTGCGCGCTTGAGCGTCGATACCGCGCAGGTTGGCCTCGGCCGCGCGCCGCACGCCGAGCGTGCGGAGGAAGCGGTCGGTCTCAAGCGCGCTCGGGCCGAGGATCTCGGCGAGGCGCCCGGCGCCGATGCGCCGGTTCATCTCCATCTGCCACAGGCGGTCCTGCGCGTGCACGTAGCCGAGAGCGAAGATCGCGTCCTCGTCGCGCTGCGCGAAGATGTGCGGGATGCCGTAGCGGTCGCGCTGGATCTCGACCGCGGCGGAGACGCCGGCGACGCGGATCTCGCCTTCGGTCCTGGGCAGCGACTGGCGCAGGTAGAGGTAGCCCGCACCGGCAGCGACCAGGACGAGGACGAGCGACACGAGCATCACGCGAACGACGAGCTTCATGCGCGCAGAATACCCCGATTCGCGGCCGCTTCCGCCACGCCTGCCGGCGTGCCGCGGTCAGGCGTCCTGACGCCTGGGCGCGCGCAGCATGAGCCCGATGGCGTAGACGGCGAGCGCGCCAAAGCACAGCAGCGACCACTCGGGGATCGACAGCCCGAGGAAACGCCATTTGACTTCGGCGCACTGCCCGGAGCCTGCGAACAGCTTCTGCAGCGTGCGCCCGAGCGGGAAATTCTCCAGCATGAAGAACAGGTCCGGCCCGCAGGCCGGCACCTTGTCCGGCGGCAGATGCTGCAGCCAGACGTGGCGCGCCGCGACGCCCAACCCGCCCAGCGCGAACAGCAACCCGAGCACCGAATAGATCACCCGGCCGACGCGAGCGGGGTCATGCAGCGCGGCGACGAGAAACACGCCGCCGACGGCGTAAAAGAACGCGCGCTGCACGTGGCACAGCGGGCAGGGGTCCTGGCCCTGGAAGTACTGCAGGTAATAGCCGAAGGCGAGCAGCGCCGCGGGCGCTGCTGCGCCGAGTGCGAACAGGATCCGATTGGGAATGGCGGCGAGCGGAATCAGATCGCTGCCACCGGCATGGCGCGCTCGATGAGCGCGTCGAACGGCGCGCTCGGCGCGAGCATGCCGAAAGCGCCGCCCGCGTCGCCCGCGAGGCGCGAGGCGCAGAACGCTTCGGACACGAACGCCGGCGCATGGCGCGCGAGCAGGCTCGCCTGCAGCGCGAGCGCCAAATCCTGCGTCAGACGCCGCGCCGCGGATTCCTGCTCCCCGCCGTTGGCGAGACGCGCCTGCACGGCCACGCAGAAGCGGTCGTACGCCGGATGCACGCCGCGCGCCGCGTCCAGCTCGGCCATCACGGCGTCGCTGACCTCGGGCGCCTTGCGCAGCGCCCGCAGCACGTCGAGGCACATGATGTTGCCCGAGCCCTCCCAGATCGAGTTGACCGGCATCTCGCGGTAGATGCGCGACAGTGCGTTCTCCTCGACGTAGCCGCTGCCGCCGATGGCCTCCATCGCCTCTTCGGCGAAGTGCGCGCCGCGCTTGCAGACCCAGAACTTGGCGGCGGGCGTGAGCACGCGCGCCAGCAGCCGCTCGCGCTCGTCGACCTGCGCGTCGTAGGCGCGCGACAGGCGCATGGCGAGCGCGGTCGCGGCCTCGGATTCGAGCGCGAGATCGGCGAGCACGTTCTTCATCGCCGGCTGCTGCACCAGCCGCCGCCCGAAGGCGCTGCGCTGCGCGGCATGCCACAGCGCCTGCGCGAGCGCCTGGCGCATGAGCCCGGCGCTGCCGATGGCGCAATCGAGCCGCGTGTACACGCCCATCTCCAGGATCATCGGCACGCCGCGCCCCTCTTCGCCGAGCAGCGTGGCGTAGGCCTCGTGGAACTCGACTTCGGACGAGGCGTTGGAGCGGTTGCCGAGCTTGTCCTTCAGCCGCAGGATGCGGATCGCGTTGGGCGTGCCGTCGGGCCTGAAGCGCGGCATGAAAAAGCACGACAGCCCGCCGGGGGACTGCGCCAGCACCAGCCAGGCATCGCACATCGGCGCCGAGAGGAACCACTTGTGGCCGGTGATGCGCCACTCGCCG
>SCUH01000097.1 GCA_004298295.1 Betaproteobacteria bacterium
GATCGCCGCCACTTCCAGCACGCCCGGATGCATCGCCACCACCTGCTCGATCTCGTTCGGATAGACGTTGAAGCCCGACACCAGGATCATGTCCTTCTTGCGATCGACGATGCGCACGAAACCTTTTTCGTCCATCACGCCGACGTCCCCCGTATAGAGAAAGCCGTCCGGGCCGATCACCTTGGCGGTCTCGTCGGGGCGCTGCCAGTAGCCCTTCATCACCTGCGGCCCGCGGATGCAGATTTCGCCCGCCTCGCCGAGCTTCACGTCCTTGCGGTCGTCGTCGCGCAGCACGACCTCGGTGGAAGGCAGCGGCAGCCCGATCGATCCGCTGTAGGCCTCGAGGTTGAGCGGGTTCATGGTGGCCGAGGGACTGGTCTCGGTCAGGCCGTAGCCTTCCAGCAGGGTCTTGCCGGTGACTTCCTTCCAGCGGTCGGCGACCGCCTTCTGCACCGCCATGCCGCCGCCGACGCTGATCCTGAGGTGCGAGAAGTCGAGCTTGAGGAAATCGTCGTTGTGCAGGAACGCGTTGAACAGCGTGTTGACGCCGGTGATGATGTTGTAGCGGTGCTTCGCCAGCTCCTTCACGAACCCCGGGATGTCGCGCGGGTTGGTGATCAGGACGTTGAGCCCGCCGATCTTCATCATCAGCAGGCAGTTCACGGTCAGCGAGAAGATGTGATAGAGCGGCAGCGCGGTGATGATCACCGCGGGCTCGCCCTGCAGTCCCGGCAGGAGCCACGCCGCCGACTGCTCGATGTTGGCGAGGATGTTGCGATGGAGCAGCATCGCGCCCTTGGAAACGCCGGTCGTGCCGCCGGTGTATTGCAGGAAAGCGATGTCCTCGTGCCCGAGCGGCGGCGTCGCCAGCGCCTGGCCGGCGCCTTCGGCGAGCGCGTCCTTGAAGCGGATCGCGTTCGGCAGCTCGAACGCCGGCACCATCTTCTTGACGTTGCGCACCACGAAATTCACGATCAGGCCCTTGAAGCCGAGCAGCTCGCCGAGCGAGGTGACGACGACGTGCCTGACCGGTGTCTTCGCCAGCACTTCCGCGAGCGTGTGCGCCATGTTCTCGAGGATCACGATGACTTCGGCCCCGGAGTCTTTCAGCTGGTGTTCGAGCTCGCGCGGCGTGTAGAGCGGGTTCACGTTCACCACGGTGCAGCCGGCGCGCAGCGTGCCGAACATCGCCACCGGATACTGCAGGCAGTTCGGCATCATGATCGCCACGCGCGCGCCTTTGGCGAGGCCCCTC
Organism: Betaproteobacteria bacterium; assembly: GCA_004298295.1. Taxonomy (GTDB): domain Bacteria; phylum Pseudomonadota; class Gammaproteobacteria; order Burkholderiales; family SG8-39; genus 2-02-FULL-66-14. The sequence continues at coordinate 1,256 of SCUH01000097.1, forward strand.
GCCTGCAGCCAGGCGCCGAAGCCGCGCGACAGCGTCTCCAGTTGGGCGAACGTGATCTCCTTGCCCATGCTGTGGAACGCCGGGCGCGCGCCGAACTGCCGGACGCTCGCGTCGAACAGCTCGACCAGCGAGCGCTGCCGGCTGATGTCGATGTCGGCCGGCACTCCGGGGGGATAGCTCTTGAGCCAGATGCGCTCCATGTTTCCTCCGCTGGAATCTTGTGCGCGGATCTTACGCTGCGCGGCCGCCGCCGAACAGGCGCACGGCGAGCGGCGCCGCCAGGCAGCCGGCGCCGACCGCGCCATAGGCCCAGGCCCACGCCGCTGCGCGCTCGGCGCCGCCCGCAAGATCGAGCACCACGCCGAACAGCGTCGGTCCGAGCATCCCGCCGCCGAAGCCGACCAGCGAATAGAAACCCATCGCCGCGCCGCGCAGCGCGGGCGGCGCCGATCCGATCAGCCCCGCGGTCAGCGTGCCGGAATCGGCCATCACGAGCATCGCATGCGTCGTGAGCAGCGCGAGCACGATCGCCCAATGCAGCGGCGCCGAAAGCGCGAGCGCGATGCCGAACACGCCCGAGGCGAGCATTGCAATCAGGATCCAGCGCCGGCGGCCCAGGCGCAATGCGATTTCGTTGCCGACGATGGAGGCCGGTACCGCAACGACATTGACCACCGCGGCGATCGCCGCGGCGTTCCACGGAAAGTTCTGCGCGCCGGCGTGCACTCCGGCGGCGAAGGCGAGGAAGGCGACCATCCAGGCGCGCGAGCCGAACAATTCCACGCAGTGCACGGCATAGCCGAGCGTGTACCCGGCGGCGGCTCGGATGGCGAGCACCCGACGCCAGGCGGCGATCGGAAACAGCGCCTCCGGATGAAGCCCCTTGGCGCCCTCGTTCGGCGGCGCTACGCGTTCCAGAGCGAGGCGCACCAGCGCGGCGGCGAGCGCCGGGCCGAGCGCGCTCAGCACGAACGCGGAACGCCATCCCCAGGTCGCCGCGGACATTCCGGCCACCACCAGCGAAAGCCCCGTGCCGATGCCGAAGAACGAGGTGTAGAAGGCGACGACGCGGCTTTGCGCCGGACCGCCGACGCGATCCGACAGCAGGCGCAATCCCGGCATGTAGGTCGCGGCCATGCCCGCACCGAAAAGCAGCTGGAACAGCATCGCGCTGCCCAGACCCTCGGCGAACAGACCGAAACCGAGGCTCGCCGCCGCCCCGAGCAGGCCGCCCGCCAGGTACACGTGCCGGCCATCGACGCGATCGGTGAGCGCGGTCCAGTACGCGACCGTGGCGATGTAGCCCGCAAAGAACGCGCTGCCGATCATGCCGGCCTCGGCATTGCTCAGCCGCCAGGCATCGCGCAGCTCCGGCAGCAGCGCGGCAAAAGTCGCAAAGCCCAGCATCGACAGGATGTGGGCCGCGAGGAGGACGATCGCGCTCAGCGGTGCTTGAACTCGGGTTTGCGCTTCTGCACGAACGCCGCCATGCCTTCCTTCTGGTCGGCGAGCGCGAACGCCGCGTGGAACATGCGCCGCTCGAAATGCACGCCTTCGGACAGCGTCGTCTCGTAGGCGCGGTTGACGCTTTCCTTGGCCATCATCGTCACGGGAATGGAGTAGCTCGCGATCTTCGCCGCCACCGCCATCGCCTCCTCGAGCAGCCGCTCCGCCGGCACGACGCGCGACACCAGGCCGGCGCGCTCGGCCTCGGCGGCGTCCATCATGCGCGCGGTGAGGATGAGGTCCATCGCCTTCGCCTTGCCCACGGCGCGCGGCAGGCGCTGCGTGCCCCCCGCGCCCGGGAAGATGCCCAGATTGATTTCCGGCTGCCCGAACCTGGCCGAATCCGCCGCGATCACGATGTCGCACATCATCGCCAGCTCGCAGCCGCCGCCGAGCGCAAAGCCGGCCACCGCGGCGATCACCGGCTTGCGCACGCGGCGGATGTGCTCCCAGTCGCGCGTGACGTAATCCGATTTGTAGACTTCGAGGAAGTCCCAGTCCTTCATCGCGGCGATGTCGGCGCCGGCGGCGAAGGCCTTCTCGTTGCCGGTAATGACGATGGCGCCGACGCCGTCGTCGGCGTCGAAACCGAGCAGCGCTTCGCCCAGCTCCTGCATCAGCCGGGGATTGAGGGCGTTCATCTGCTTGGGCCGGTTCAGCCGCACCAGGGCGACGCGCCCCTGGGTTTCGGTGGCGATGAATTCGTAGCTCATGTCGACTCCGGGAGGGTTTGAAGAATCTCAGCGGTCGCGGCGACGCGCGCATAGGCGCCGTTGAGCGCCGCGAGGAACGCGGCCTGCACCTGCCGCGCGGGGACCGTTTCGTCGCCGAATTTCTGCGCCCGCGTGGCGCAGCCGTCGGCGAGCAGCGTGACGCGAAAACCATAGTCGTTCGCCTGGCGCACGCTGGCGTCCACGCACATATGGGTCATCATGCCGGCGACGACGAGATGCCGTGCGCCGGCGCGCTCCAGCCGCGCCTGAAGATCGGTGCCGCGGAAGCTGTTGGGAAAATTCTTCTCGATCACCGGCTCGCCCGGCAGCGGCCTGACGCTGGCGTGGATCTCGGCACCCTCGGAGCCCGGCAGGAAGAAGGCCGCCCCGGGGCGCACGGACAGGTGGCGCACGTGCAGGATCGGCAGGCCGCGGGCGCGAAACGCCGCCAGGGCGGTGGCCGCCTTCGCGGCGGCCTCGGGCGAACCCTCCAGCGCCATCCGGCCGCCGGGAAAATAGTCGTTCTGGATGTCGATCAGGACTAGTGCCGTATCGCTCATCGCGGTTCCTTTCGCCGCCGCGTCTCGCTCAGCGGCACGACATCGCCGACAGCAAGACGCTTGCGGCCCGGCTCCACCTCAGCCAGCGCCTCGACTTCGCGCAGGCCGCGCAGGCTGCGCACGGCGAGTTCCTGGTACTGGCGCGTGGCCTCGCCCTTCCACGCCAGCTCGCCGTCCTTCAGCTCGCGCACCACGCGCGCAGGAATCCCCGCGACCAGGGTGCGTGGCGGCACCACGAAATCGGCCTTGACGAACGCCATCGCCGCGACGATGGCCGATTCGCCCACCTCGGCATGGTCGTTCACCACGGCGTTGATGCCGATGAGGGCGTTTCGCCTGACCACGCAGCCGTGCAGCACGGCGCCGTGGCCGACATGGCCGTCGGCCTCCACCACCAGATCGCGGTCGGGAAACGCGTGCAGCACGCACGTGTCCTGGATGTTGGCGCCCTCGCCGATGACAATGCGGCCGAAATCGCCCCGCAGGCAGGCCGCCGGGCCGATATACACGCGCGGCCCCACGATGACGTCGCCGATCAGCACCGCGCTCGGGTGCACATAGCACGAGGGGTGCACGACCGGGGTGATGCCTTCGAGGGAGTAAACCTTGGCCAAGGGGGGTCCGGGAGCAGGCCGCGATTGTAGCGCCACGCGGCGCCGCGACGCGCCCGATGCACGAAGCCCCCGCCTCAGGCAAAATCCACACCTGCGGAAACATCGCGATGACCCTGAAGACCCTTTTGATCGCGGCAGCCGTCCTCAGCCTGCTGGCGGTCGTCGCGCTCGGCCTGGCGCTCGGTTCGGCCGATGAATTGCAGCGCGAGGTGACGGCGATCCAGACGCGCCGCACCGACACCCTGCAGCTCGCGGCGCGGCTGCGCGAGAACTCGGACGACCTGACGCGCATGGCGCGGCATTTCGCCGTGACTGGCGACTCCCGCTTCGAGGAACTGTATCGTCGCATCGCCGCGGTGCGCGACGGCAAGTCGCCGCGGCCGCCGGGCGACGCGGGCGTGATCTGGGATCTTTTGCTTGGCGGCATCGAGCCGCCGAAGGGCGAAGGCGAGCGCCTGTCGCTCGCCGACGACGTGGTCCGCGCCAAACTGTCGGGCGCGGAGCAGGCCCTGGTCGCGCGCGCCAGGACCGCGCAGGCCTCGCTCGAGGGGCTCGAGGAGCGCGCGCTGGCGGCGATGAAGGGGCTGGCTCCCGGCGCCAATACCGCGACGCCCGGTCCGCCGGATCCGGTGGCGGCGCTGAAGATCCTCTACAGCAGCGAATATTTCGACGCCAAGGCGCGCACCCAGCAGGCGCTGGGCGAGCTGTACACCGAGATCGAGCTGCGCACGCGCGGTGAACTGGTTAAGGCCGACCAGGCGCTTGCGCGCGCGCTGCAGACGATCTGGCTGATCCTGATCCTTTTCGGCATCGTCGGTTACGGCGCGCTCGGGTACGCGCTCTGGCGCGGATTGCTGCCGCTGCTGGCCCTGCGGCGTCAAGCCGACGCGCTGGTCAATGGCGATTACGTGGCGCGAACGAAGGCGCGCGCGCTGCGCGAAATCGAGGACCTGATGCGCGGCCTCAACGAAGCCGCGTCCCGGCTCGAAAGCGGCGCCCGCGAGCTCGACGAGAAGGACCGCTACCTCGAGGCCCTGCTGCGCACGAGTCCGCTCGGCCTGGTGCTGGTGGATGCCAAGCACCGGGTGCGCTGGACCAGCCGCCGGCTGCGCGATTTTCTCGGCGATTCCAAACAGGACCTGAAACTGATGCCGTTCGACGAATTCTTCGCCGATCCGGCTGAACTCGCGACGTTTCGCGACGGGCTGGAGCGCAAGGGCCGGGTACGCGAGCTGATCGCCCGGATTCGCCGCCGCGACGGCAGCGAATTTCGCGCGCGACTCGACTCGTCCTACGTCGAACGATCCGCCGAACGGCTCGCTGCGGTGTGGGTGCAGGCATTCGGCCTGCACGGGCAGAAGCCCGACGCCCCGGCGCACGAGGCCGGCGCCTGAGCTTGAATCGCGATCAGCTGGCGCACGCTTGCGGCGAAGCCATGTGGCGCGGCGACCGCGTGTCGCAGTGGTTCGGCATGCGGCTGGAAGACGTGCGCTGCGGCTACGCGCGCATGTCGATGGCCGTGACCGAGCACATGGTGAACGCCCACCAGACCTGCCACGGCGGCGCCATCTTCACGCTGGCGGACTCCACCTTCGGCTACGCCTGCAACAGCCATAACCAGAACGCGTTCGCCGCGAGCTGCTCGATCGAATATCTCGCGCCGGCTTACCTCGGTGACGTGCTCACGGCGGTCGGCGTCGAGCAGGCGCGCGCCGGGCGCCAGGGCGTCTACGACATGCGCGTCACCAACCAGAAAGACGAGCTGATCGCCCTCTTTCGCGGCAAGTCGGTGACGGTCAAAGGTCATCTTGTGGAGGTTCGATGAAGACGTTTGCCCTTGAACCGATCGAAAAAGCACCGCCCGCGGAACTGAAAGCGCTGCAACTGGAGCGCATGCGCTGGTCGCTCGGCCACGCCTACGAGCGCGTGC
>SCUH01000098.1 GCA_004298295.1 Betaproteobacteria bacterium
GCGGAACTCGGGCCGCTGCGCCTCGCCGAACGCCACCGCCTTGGCGGCGATGGCGTGCATCAGCGGCCCGCCCTGGATCCCGGGAAAGATCGCCGAATTGAGCGCGCGCTCATGCTCGGCGCTGGCGAGGATCATGCCGCCGCGCGGCCCGCGCAGCGTCTTGTGCGTCGTCGTCGTGACGACGTCGGCGATGCCGACCGGGCTCGGATAGATCCCCGCCGCGATCAGGCCGGCGTAGTGCGCGACATCGGCCATCAGCAGCGCATCGACGTCATCGGCGATGCGCCGCAGCCGCTCCCAGTCGATCTGCAGCGAGTAGGCCGATGCGCCCGCGATGATCACGCGCGGATTGTGTTCGTGCGCGAGCTTTTCGGCTTCGGCGTAATCGAGCACCTCGTCGGCGTCGAGGCCGTAGGAGATGGCGCGGTACAGCTTGCCGCTCGCGTTCACCGCCGCGCCATGCGTGAGATGGCCGCCGTGCGCGAGCGACATGCCGAGCATCGTGTCGCCGGGCTTGAGAAACGCGAGGTACACCGCCTGGTTCGCCTGCGACCCGGAATGCGGCTGCACGTTGGCGTACTCGGCGCCGAACAGTTTCTTCGCGCGCTCGATCGCCAGCTCTTCGGCCATGTCGACGAAGGCGCAGCCGCCGTAGTAGCGCTTGCCCGGATAGCCTTCCGCGTACTTGTTGGTGAGGAGCGACCCCTGCGCGGCAAGCACCGCGGGGCTGGCGTAATTCTCGGACGCGATCAGCTCGATGTGCTCTTCCTGCCGGCGCGCCTCGAGCCGGATCGTGTTCCAGACTTCGGGATCGGACTGCGCAAGCGGGGTGGCGGCGAACATTGGGGCGGCGGCGGGAAAGGCGCCATTTTAACAGCGCCCCCCGCGGGCGCCCGCCTAAACTGCGCTCGGCGGCGCGAGATCGCCCGGACGGTCGATGTCGCGGATCACGCCGGGGTCCCCGACGGGGACTTTCACCAGTTCCGCCTCGTGGGCGGCGACGATCCGGCGCGCGCCCTCGTCGCCGCCAAGGGCCTCGAGTTCGGCGCGAAAGCGCCCCGCGATCCCCACCGGGTGGCCGCGTCGGGCGTGGAAATACGGCGCGGCGAGCGCGGCGCCCGCGAGCAGCGCATCGCGCACCGCTGCAATGGAACTCGGACGCACGTACGGCATGTCGGCCAGCGCAATCAGATAGCCGTCCACGGCGCCCGCGGCCCGCACCGCGCAGGCGAGGCTCGCTCCCATGCCTTCCTCGGCACGCGGGCACACGCTGACCTGGCAGCCTTCGGCCTGCAGCAGCGCGGCAAGCTCGCCCGCGCGCGCGCTGACGACCGCGTGCATGGTCGCAATTTCCTGGCGAAGGTGGCGCGCCGCCTGAACCGCGATCGGAACCGCATGCGGCAGGCGATGCAGGAGCTTGTCGGAACCGAAACGCGAAGCCGACCCCGCCGCCAGGAGCAGGCCGACGATCTTCAAGATTGCGCGGACGCCGTTTCGCAGGCCGACGGATCGAAGCGGCTTTTTTCCTTCGCCGCCCAGCTCGGCTCGGTCACGCCGTGGCGCACTGCGGTCATCTCGGCCAGGATCGCCACCGCGATTTCCGGCGGCGTCTTCGAGCCGATGTACAGCCCTACGGGGCCGCGCAGCCGCGCGATCTCGGCCTCCGCGAGGTCGAATTCAAGCAGGCGCCGGCGGCGCGCGTCGTTGTTTTTCTTCGAACCGATCGCCCCGACGTAGAAGGCCGCCGACTTGAGCGCCTCGAGCAGCGCCATGTCGTCGAGCTTCGGGTCGTGCGTCAGCGCCACCACCGCGCTGTGGCCGTCCAGGTTCATGCCCGCGATCACATCGTCGGGCATGCCGCGATCGAGCGCCACGCCCCCGAGGTCCCAGCCGTCGGCGTATTCGGAGCGCGGATCGATCACGGTGACGTGGTAATCGAGCATCTTCGCCATCTCGGCGAGATAGCGGGTGAGCTGGCCGCCGCCGATCAGCACCAGCCGCCAGCGCGGCCCGTGCACGCTCGACAGCACCTGGCCGTCGAACTCGAGCACGTCCTGCCAGCGGCCGGCTTCGAGCGTCGAGCGCCCGCTCGCCATGTCCAGGCGCCGGCGCACCAGCTGCTGGCTGCCGATCGATGCGAGCAGCGCCGCGATGCCGCTGTCCGCGGTCACGGGTTCGAGCACCACCTGCAGCGTGCCGCCACAAGGCAGGCCCCAGCGCGTCGCGTCCTCGTTGCTGACGCCGTAGGTGACGAGCTGCGGCTTCTCGGCCGCGAGCGCCTTGGCGCGCACCTTCTCGATGAGGTCGTCTTCGACGCAGCCGCCGGAAACCGATCCGGTGACCTGGCCGTCGTCGCGGATGGCCACCATGGCGCCGATCGGGCGCGGCGCCGAACCCCAGGTCTTGACGATGGTGCCGAGCGTGACGCGGTGCCCGGCTTCGCGCCACGCCTCCGCGTTGCGGAGGACTTCGATGTCTACGCTATCCATCGGTGCATCTTACGCCTCGCGCAGCGCTCAGGCGTAGCAGCGCAGGCGGCGGGAAAATTCGGCCAAAGGCCCGACGCCACTCGCCTCGGCGCGCTGGCACCACTCCTGCAGTTCCCGCACCAGCTGCTCCTTGGAGGCGTTAGAGCGCTCCCACAGCGAAACGAGGTCGTCTCGCATTGCGATCGCCACAGCCAGCGCCCTGGAATTCTTGACGGCCTCCGAAAGCCGGACCCGCTCGGATTCCGACAGGCGCTGCATGCGCGTCAGGTAGCTCTTCAGCGGCTTGAGCGCTTCCGCATCCTGCGGTGACCAGCGACGCAGCCGTTCCAGCTCTTCCAGATAGGTGCGTCGCAGCGACCTGGCATAGCGTTGCAGCACGTCGTAGCGGTTGGC
>SCUH01000099.1 GCA_004298295.1 Betaproteobacteria bacterium
CTGCCCGGCGTCGTGCCGGGCCTGCACCTGGCAGCGCGCCATCTGACGGCGGCCGGCGATCACGCATTGCTGCCGAGGCCGCTTTACCATCACTTCAAGCGCGCACTGGAGCTGGCGCGCCGGGCGCACACGGAGGTGCCGCTCGTGCTGCAGGGAGGGCGCTGGGTGTTCGACGAAGAGCGGCTTGCGGCGAGCGTGCGGCCGGAATCCCGCCTGCTCTACCTCTGCAATCCGCAGAATCCCGGCGGCACGGTCTTCATGCGCACCGAGTTGCAGCGCCTGGGCGAAATCGCGCTGCGCCACGATTTGTGGATCTGCTCGGACGAGATTCATTCCGAGATCCTGCTCGACACCGACAAGCCGCATGTGCCGATCGCGAGTCTCGCCCCCGAAATCTCGAGCCGCTGCGTGACGCTCAATTCGCCCAACAAGGCGTTCAATTTCCCCGGCGCCGGCTGCGCCTGGGCGATTATCGAAGACGAACGCCTGCGCGCGGCGTTTGCCGCGGACCATCACGCCACGATCCACGACCCTTCGGTGTTCGGCTTCATCGGCGCCTTGGCGGCGTACCGGGAAGGCGATGCCTGGCTCGCCGCTCAGCTCGCTTACCTGCGCCAGCGCCGCGACCAGCTGGAGCAGGCGATCGATGCCCTGCGCGGGCTGGCCATGGCGCACGTCGAGGCGACGTATCTCGCCTGGATCGACTGCGCGGGGCTCGACTTACCCGACGCGCACGCCCTGTTCCTGCAGCACGGCGTGGCACTGTCGCCCGGCGCGCAGTTCGGCGACGCGCGCTTCGTGCGCCTCAATTTCGGTACTCAGCGCGCGCGCCTGGCGCTGGCGCTGGAACGGATCGCCTCGGCGGTTTCGAGCACGCGTTCCAGGTGAGGATCGGTGACGCCGAGCGCGTACATGTGCTCGAGCGTGTTGCGGATGTAGTCGGTGCAGCGGCCGCGCTGGCCGATGCCCTGGGCCACCAGCCGCGCGCGGCTGTGCAGATCCAGTTCACGCGCGAACTGGGGGTGGTGCTGATCGGCGACGAACGCGAGCGCGCGCACCCGCACGCCGTGCGCGATGCGCACCGGGACCAATTTCGCCTCGTACACCCGGCGCTGCATCTCGCGCTGCCAGAGCGCAGCCAGCACGCGGCGCACGCGCGCTGCGGGAATGCGGAACGCCATGCCCCAGCACGAGCCGCCCCGGCACAGCCCCATGACCAGCCCGGGGCGCCGTTGCGTGCCGCGGTATCGCGTCGACAGGATGCAGAGCGCGCGGTGATAGCCGCGGAGGAAGGCAACGCTTTTCTCGGCACAGCGAAAACCCGGCGACCACATGAGCGAGCCGTAACCGAATACCCAGAAATCTCCGCGCGGCAACTGTTCCGCAATCTGCGCCATGTCCATCGCGGACGGCATTATAGAATCGCCGCCGGAGATCGAATCCCGCACGGAGGATGATTCTTGGCATGAACGCAATCGACTGGCCGCAGCGGGTTCATCGCGCGCTCAAGGATGCGGGGGTACGCCTGGTCGCCTACGTGCCCGACGCCGGGCACAAGCGGCTGATCGAGCTCTGCCACGCGGACGCCGCGATGCGCGCAGTGGCGCTGGCGACGGAGGAGGAGGGGATCGGCCTGGCCGCGGGCGCCTGGCTGGGCGGCGCGCGCAGCGCCTTGCTGATGCAATCGAGCGGCGTGGGCAATTGCATCAATGTACTCGGCATGGTGCGCGAATGCCGTTTTCCGCTGGTGATGCTCGTCACCATGCGCGGCGAATTCGGGGAATTCAATCCCTGGCAGGTGCCGATGGGGCAGGCGACGCCCGCGGTGCTGGAGGCGATGGGCGTGGTGGTGCAGAAGGTGGCGGCGGCGCACGAGGTAGCGCCGGCGCTGGCGGCCGCGGCGCGGCTCGCATTCGACAGCTATACGGCGGTGGCCATTCTCGTCTCGCAACGCGTCATCGGCATCAAGAGTTTCCACGAACAGGCCGCGCAATGAAGGCGACGCTGCACCGGCGCGAAGTCGTTCGCACGCTGCTGGCCGAGCGCGGTGAGCTGCTGGTCGTCTCCGGGCTCGGTTCGACCTCGTGGGATTGCACTGCCGCGGGCGACTCGCCGCTCACGTTTCCGCTCTGGGGTGCGATGGGCGTCGCCGCCATGACCGGCCTCGGGCTGGCACTGGCGCAGCCCAAGCGTCGCGTGCTGGTGATCACGGGGGACGGCGAGATGCTGATGGGATTGACGTCGCTGGCCACCATCGGCGTGCAACGGCCGCGCAATCTGGCGCTCGCCGTCATCGACAACGAGCGCTATGGCGAAACGGGCATGCAGGCCACGCATACTGCGCACGGCGTGGATATCGCGGCGGTTGCGCGCGGCTGCGGGTTCGAGGCCGCGCAGGTCGTCTGGCGGGAATCCGGCCTGATGGCGGCCTGCCGCCGGCTGCGGGCTGGCGCCGGACCGGTCCTTGCCCAGATCAAGGTGGTCCCGGAAAAGCTGCCACTGGCCCTCCCGCCCCGGGAAGGGGCCCTGCTCAAGGCGAGATTCCGGCGCGCGGTGCTAGGAGTGGCGGCAGACGCTGCCTGAGCGGGTCCAGCCCCGGCGGGTCAACCGGATTCGGACGGTCGCGTTATTCACTCCGGTTCCCTTTTGAACCGCACCCCTCTGGAGGATTTGTGATGATGATCAAGAAACTGCTCGCAACCCTGGTCGCTTCGGCGTTTGCCGCGTCGGTCTTCGCCCAGGCGCAACCCGCGACCAAGGCAACACCTGCAACCCCGGCAGCTCCGGCGACCCCGGCTGCTGCTGCGCCGGCTACCAAGGCGACCCCGGCGACGCCCGCTGTGAAGGCGGAACCTGCCAAGCCGGCCCAAGCGGCTGACGCGGGCGACAAGACCAAGACCAAGGCCAAGGCCAAGGGCAAGACCAAGCCCAAGAAGAAGTCGAAGGACGAAAAGAAGTCCTGAGCCAGGCATCACCGTGAAAAACCCGGCCTAGTGCCGGGTTTTTCATTTCTGGAATGCGGGTGGCCGCACGGCTGTTCTCGCGTGAGCACGCTGTGTAAGATGAGTTCTCATTTACGCCCCGCATGCTGATCCTCGAACGCCTGATCTGCCGCAGTACCCGCTCGCTGGCGGTGACGATCGGTTTTGCGCTGGCCGGGGTCACGGCGGCAGCAAAGGCCTGGAAAGCGCGCGTGCTGCCCGCCAGTTTCCTGGTTGACGCCGACGGTAGAATTCGCCATTCGCACGTCGGGGAAATCGATTGGTCGCAGGAAAACGCGCGGCGCGCGGTCGCCGCTTTGCTGCCGCGCTGATCCTGGCGGCAATCGCAGCGGGCGCACGCGCCCAGGACACCGAACTTCGGCCGCCGTTCGTCAGCACACCGCAAGAGGTCGTGGAGCGGATGCTGGCGCTCGCCGGCACGCGCGCCGACGATTTCGTCATGGATCTCGGCTCGGGCGACGGCCGCATCGTGATCGCCGCGGCGCGCCAGTTCGGCGCGCGCGGGCTCGGCGTCGACATCGACCCGAAGCTGGTTGCGCTCTCGCGCGAGAACGCGCGCCGCGCGGGCGTCGAAGCGCTCGCCCGGTTCGAAGAGCGCGACGTGCTCGCGACCGATCTTTCGCCGGCCACCGTGGTGACGATCTACCTGCTGCCCTGGCTGGTCGACCGGCTGCAACCAAAACTGATGCACGAACTGAATCCGGGTGCGCGCATCGTGGCGCACGCCTTCGCCATGAAGGGCTGGAAGCCGGATCGCAGCGAGCACCTGCGCGTGCTGCAACCCGAGCGCGGCCAGAGCGGCGAGAGCAGCCTGTTCCTGTGGACCGTGCCGGCCGAGGCGCGCGGTGACTGGCGCGCCGGCGACTGGCAGCTGCGCGTGCATCAGAATTTCCAGGAGATCGAAGTCGAGGTGGCCGCGGGCGGCACGCTCCTGGCGGTCCGAGAGGCCAAGCTGGAGGGCCGCGCGATCGGCTTTTCGGGGCCGGAATTCACGTTTCGCGGTCGCGTCGAGGGCAGCGCGATCCGGGGCGAGCTCACACGCGGGGGCAGATCCGAGGCGATCACCTTCCGGAGGGACTGAGATGAATGCGGATACCCCTGACGAATCGGCCGTATGGGAAGCGCTGCGCACGGTCGTCGATCCGGAGGTCGGTGAAAACGTCGTCGAGCTCGGCCTGGTTTATCGCGTGCTGTGCGCGCCGGGGCGCATCGAGGTGGACCTCACCATGACCTCGCCGGCCTGCCCGATGGCGGGATCGATCGCGGAGGATGCGGAGCACGCGGTGCGCGCGGCCTGCAGCGAAACGCAAGAGGTGTGCGTCGCGGTCGTCTACGAGCCGCCATGGACACCCGAGCGCATGAGCGAGATGGCCCGCAAGCGCTTCGGCTGGTAGTCCCGGGGGGTTCGCGCGGCGCCTCAAACGACCTTGCCGGGATTCATCAGCCCCTGCGGGTCGAGCGTGCGCTTGATGCTGCGCATCAGTTCGAGCTCGAGCGGCGCCTTGCGGCGCGCCAGTTCAGCGCGCTTCAGCTGCCCGATGCCGTGTTCCGCGGAGATCGAGCCGCCGAGCGCGGCCACCGCATCGTAGACGACGCGGTTGACCTCCTCACGGCGCTCGATCAGCGCCGCCGTCGCCGCCGCGTCCGCCATGCCGACGTTGTAGTGCAGGTTGCCGTCGCCGATGTGGCCGAAGATGAAGCTCCGCACGCCGGGAAAGTGCGTCGCGAGCGCGGCTTCGGCCCGCTCGATCAGCGCCGGAATGCGCGATACGGCCACCGCGACGTCGTGCTTGACGTTGGCGAATTGCGCCTCGGGAATCGTCTCGCGGATGCGCCAGAGCGCTGCGGCCTGCGACTGGCTCGCGGCGATCGCTGCGTCGCGCAGCCCGCCCTCCTGTGCGCCCTCGGCAAGGGCGGCCTCCAGTCTCGCCTGCAGCGATTCGAACGTGCCGCTATCCTCCAGCTCGGCGAGCACGTACCAGGGATACGGCGCGCCGAGCGGATTGGCCAACGCAGGCGTATGCACCAGCACGGCTTCCAGACAGTGGTGCGAAACGAGCTCGAAGGCGCTGATGCGCTCGCCGAGGCTCGCGCGCAGGCGCGCCAGCAAGCGCACCGCGCCGAGCGGGCTCTCGACGGCGATCCACGCAGTGGCGCTCGCGCTGGGCCTCGGCCGCAACCGGAGCACCGCGGCGGTGATCACGCCCAGCGTGCCTTCGGCGCCGAGAAACAGCTGTTTCAGGTCGTAACCGGTATTGTCCTTGCGCAGCGTGCGCAGCCCCTGCCAGATGCTGCCGTCCGCGAGGACCACCTCGAGGCCGAGCACCTGCTCGCGCGCGTTGCCGTAGCGCAGCACGTTGACTCCGCCGGCGTTGGTCGAGAGGATGCCGCCCAGCTGGCAGCTGCCTTCGGCCGCGAGCGAGACGGGAAAATAGCGCCCCGCGGACTCGGCGGCATGCTGGATCTGCGCCAGCACGCAGCCCGCCTCCGCAGTGAGCGTATCGTCGAGGGCATCGAGCGCGCGGATGCGATTCATGCGCCCGAGCGACAGCACCAACTCGCGCCGGGCCCCGGTCGGCACCGAGCCGCCGGCGAGCCCGGTATTGCCGCCCTGCGGCACGACGGCCACGCCTTCGCCGGCGCAGAGCTTGATCACCGCGGCGACTTCGTCGGTGCTGGCGGGTCGCACCACGCACTCCGCCGCGGCGCGATATTGCCGGCGCCAGTCCGTGAAGTAGGCCGCGGTATCGCGCTCAGCGGTCAATACGTTGGCGGCGCCGATGGCCGCAGCGAGGGCGTCGAGAAAATTCCGGAGCATGATTCTTGACGCTGATTCTCGCACACCGTAAGTTGCACCGAGCCCGATGACGCTGCTTGCCCGATTCTGGATTGCCGTCGCGCTGGCCCTGACGCCGGCAGTCGCACCCGCCCAGGTACCGGTCGTGGTTGGCGCGGTGGTATCGCAGTCGGGCATCCTCGCCGACTTGGCCGCAGACCTCAGGAAGGCGCTGTTGCTGTGGCAGGAGGACGTGAATGCCGCGGGCGGCCTGCTTGGCCGGCGTGTGGAATTGCGCCTGCTCGACGACCGATCCGAATCGGGCTCGGTGCGCGCGCTCTACGAGCAGCTCATCCGGGAGGACCGTGCCGACCTGCTGGTCGGGCCGTTTGGCTCCGCGGCTACGCTGGGCGCCGCGACTGCGGCCGAGGGCGAACGGCGGGTGCTGCTCAACGCAAGCGGGGCGGCGCGCGCCGCCCAGCGCGCCGGATTTCGCTATGTGTTCCAGGTGCCGGCGCCGTTCAGCGAGTACGGCACGGCTGCGCTGGAGCTTGCGCGACGCATGGACTACCGCCGCGTCCTGATCGTCGCGCGCAACGACCCGGTGGCACGCGAAATGGCCGACGGAGCGCTGGCTGCGTCGCCGGCGCTTGGCTTGCAGGCGACGCTCGAGCTCTACGCCCCGCGAACCGAAGACTTCGCGCCGATCCTCGGCAAGGCGCGGGCGAGCGGGGCGCAGGCCTGGATCACCTTCGGACTGGCAAAGGACGCGGCGCAGATGGTCAAGGATTTTCGCCGCCTGGCCTATGCGCCTGCGATGTTCGTCGCCCAGGGCGCAGCCGATGCACAGTTCGTCAAGCAGCTGGGACAGGATGCGGAGCAGGCGCTGGGCCTTTCGCCGTGGGAGCGGACCTTGCGAACTCGCGGCAACTCGCGCTTTGCAGAGGGTTACCTGCGAAAGTGGTCGGCCGAACCGACGGCGCTCGCCGCGCAAGGCTACGCCGCGGGAAAAGTGCTCGAAGGGGCCGTGCGGCGCGCCGGCTCGCTCGAGCAGGAGGCGCTGCGTGCCGCGCTCGCTGCGCTGCGCACCGAGACGCCGCTCGGCGGCTACGAGGTGGATCACAATGGCGCGCAGCGCGCAGCCCGGCCGGTCGTGGTGCAGATCCAGAAGGGCCGCCGCGAAATCGTCTGGCCCGAGTCTTTCGCCACCGCGAAATGGCAATTGCCGTATCCTCGCTGGGAGGAGCGCAGGGTCCTGAAATAGGGAGATGCCGATGCCGTTTTACCGTTCGTTTCTGTTCGCCCCCGGGAACCATCCGCGTCGCGTCGAAAAGGCGTTCACGCTCGGCGCCGACGCGGTCATCCTCGACCTCGAGGACTCCGTGCCGGCTTCCGACAAGCTCGCGGCGCGCAAGCCCGTGGCCGCCGCGCTGGCGGCGCGCGTGCGCGCGCCGCACCCTTGCCGCGGCTACGTTCGCGTCAACGCGATGGCGACTGCGTACAGCTTTGGCGATCTGCTCGAAACGGTGGGCCGAGGTGTCGACGGCGTGGTGCTGCCGAAGGTGGAAAGCGCCGCCGATCTGCATGCGATCGACTGGATGCTCGCCAATCTGGAGCGCGAGCGCGGGCTCGAGGTGGGTTCGCTCGACCTGATGCCCATCGTGGAGACGGCGGCCGGCATTGCCCGTATCGAGCGCATCCTTCAGGCGCGCAGACTCAAGCCCTACGCGGGCGTCTGGCGCGTGCGCCGCGTCGCCTTTGGCGCCGGCGATTACAGCCACGACCTGGGGCTTTCACCGACGCACGACGAGCCGGAGCTGTCGCACGCGAGGGCGCGCCTGGTGCTCGCGTCGCGCGCGGCAGGGCTCGAAGGACCGATCGACAGCCCCTGGTTTCATTTCAAGGATCGCGAGGGTTTCCGGCGCGCGCTCGAGCGCAGCCGGCGCAGCGGATTCCAGGGGCGCCTCTGCATCCACCCGGACCAGGTGGCCGACGCCAATGAAGGCTACGGACCCACCGTGGAGGAAATTGCCGAGGCCGAGCGCATCGTCGCGGCGTTTCGGGCGGCCGAGGCCGCGGGCTCGGCCGCGATCGAGGTGGACGGGCAGATGGTCGATTACCCGATCGTGCGCCGTGCCGAGCGGCTGCTGAAAGCGCTCAAGGGTGAGGGGTAACGGCGGCGGCGAGGCGAGCGGGCCGCTGTCGTTTCCCTGGCTGGCGCTCGCAGTCACGCTCGCCATTCAAACGCTGGTCGCCGTCGCCGTCTATTGCGCGCCGGTGATGGCGCCCGTCGCGGCGCGGGATCTGCAGCTGCCGCCGAGCGCGATAGGCTGGTTCATCGCCATCGTCTACCTCGGTTCCATGGTCGGCTCGGTCACCGCGGGCGGCTGGGTGGCGCGGTTCGGACCGATCCGTGTCAGCCAGGTGGGGCTCGCACTGTGCCTGGCGGGCCTGGGACTGGCGGCATCTTCTGTGTTGCCGCTGGTGATGCTGGGCGCATTTGTGATCGGCCTGGGCTACGGACCCTCGACGCCGGCCAGTTCGCAGATCCTGGTGCGCGCTTCGCCGCCGTCGAGCATGGCGCTCACCTTTTCGATCAAGCAGACCGGCGTTCCGCTCGGCGGCGCTATCGCCGGTATCGCCATGCCCGCGCTTGTCCTCTCATCGGGCTGGCGCAGTACCGCGATCGTGATCGGCCTGGCTTGCCTCGCACTGGCGCTCGCGATCGAACCCTGGCGCGGCCGTTACGATCGCGGCTTCGACGCGCGGGCGCCGCTGTCGCTGGCTGCTGCGGCAGCGCCCGTGCTGCTGGTGCTGCGCGCACCGAATCTGCGGCAGATGGCGCTCACCTCGTTTGTCTATGGCGGCGTGCAGATCACGCTCGTCACGTACCTGGTGACGTTCCTGACGGAGAGCTTCGCCCTGACGCTGGTGCTCGCGGGACTGGTGATGTCGGTCTCCCAGATCGCCAGCGTCGCCGGGCGCGTGCTCTGGGGCGTGCTGGCGGACCGCGCGCTCGCGCGCCGCACGATGCTCGCACTGCTCGGGTTCGGGATGGGCGCTTCCGCCCTGGCAACGCTCGCGGCGTCGCCTGTCTGGCCGGCCTGGCTGTTGTTCCTGTTTGCCGCCGTCTTCGGCGCGACCGCGGTGGGGTGGAACGGCGTCTATCTCGCCGAGGTGGCGCGCCTTGCGCCGGCCGGGAAGATCAGCGAAGCGACCGGCGGCTGCCTATTCTTCACCTTTCTCGGCGTCGTCGTCACGCCGCCGGCGTTCAACGGGGTTCTAGCGCTGTCGGCGAGCTATCCGGCGGCCTACGCGGCGTTCGGCGTGCCGGCGCTCGCCGTTGGCACCTGGTTGCTTGCGGCGCGGCCTGCGGCGACGCGATGAAGCCGCCGCCCGCGGGCATAGAATCGCGTCATGCGTGATGTGATCGTGCTGCACGGCCTGTGGGTGCCGGGGCTGGTCATGTCGCCGCTCGCGGCGCGTCTCGCCCTCGAAGGGTTTCGCTGTCACCTGTTTCGCTACGCCGGCCGGGACCATCCGCTGGAAGCGAACGCCGAACGCCTGCTGCGCTTTGCGCGTGAGCGCGGACCGGCGCATTTCGTCGGACACAGCCTGGGGGGCCTGGTGATCCTCGAAGCGCTCGCTGCGACGCCGGAATTGGCGGTGGGAAACGTGGTCCTGCTGGGAACCCCGGCGCGCGGCAGCTTCGCCGGGCGGCGATTCGCCGGACATCGCTTCGGCCGCTGGCTCCTGGGCCGCAGCGAGTCGCTCTGGCGCGAGCGCAGCGCCATTCGCTGGACGCGCACCGAGCCGCTCGGCGTGATC
>SCUH01000100.1 GCA_004298295.1 Betaproteobacteria bacterium
GCCGATCGAATCATCGTAGTTCTGCGGCACGTCGATGTAGCGCACGTACTTGTCCTTGAACATGATCTGCCACATGCCGGAGAGATTGCGGATCACGTCGCAGATCGACGGAAACAGCATCCCGTCGAGGCAGTCGAGCCGCCCGGTGAGACCGAGCTCGACGGTCGAGCGCGGAATGCGGCAGATGTAGCTCTGGTAGTAGGCGTCGCCCTGGATCACCTCGATCTGGTCGCCACCGCCGAAGATCCCCACCGGCAGCATGCCGGCGGCATGGATGATCTCGTGCGGCACGTAGACCGGCATGTAGCCGATTGCCTTGCGCCCCGGCACCGCCGCCTTCCACTGTTTCACCGCGTTGAAGTGGAGGTCCTCGAACAGGCCCTCGCAACGCGCCACGATCTCCTTGACGTTCATCGCTCCTCCTCTATCGGTGCTCGAAGCGCGGCGCGCGTTTCTCGAGGAAGGCCTGCAAGCCCTCGACCGCGTCGTGCGTCTGCATCAGGCCGTCGAGGTACAGCCGCTCGACTTCGGCCAGCCGCTGCTTGACCCGCTTCACATAGGGTGCGCGCGCGGCGCACACCGCGTAATAGAGCGAAGCGGCGCTCTTCGGCGCCAGGTGGCGCTGGAAGTACTCGAGCGCCGCGGCCGCCGGATCCTCCGCCAGCTGGTTGACCAGGCCCCAGCTGAGCGCGGTGGGGGCGTCGATCGAGCGCCCTGAATACAGCAGGTCCTCGGCGCGCGCCTGACCGGCGCGCTCCGGCAACAGGCACGACGCGGCGGGCGCGAACACGGCGAGCTTCATCTCGGGCTGTCCGAATTGCGCCTCCGGTGAGGCGAACAGCAGATTGGCCGCGGCGGCGAACTCCAGCCCGCCGCCGAGGCACTGCCCCTTCACCGCCATCAGGATCGGCTTCGGCCAGTCGAGCATGCGCTCGATGAGCGCGTGCAGCGCGCGGATCATCCGCGCGCATTGCGCCGGCAGGTGTTCCTCGATCGAGGCGCCGAAGGAAAAGTGCGGCCCCTCGTGATCCACCAGCGCCGCGAGCAGCACCGTGTTGTCGCCGTGCGCGGCGAAGGCGGCATCCAGCGCCGCGATCATCTGCGCGTCGATCAGGTTGGCCTTGGGACGGGCGAGCCGCAGCCGCAGGAGCTGGCCGTCGCACTCGGTCCAGACCTTGAGCGGGCCGGAAGGACCGCCGGCTTGGCGCGGCTCGGTGCTCACGCGCGCTGCTTCGCCTTGGGCTGGATCGAGTCGTGCAGCGGGCCGACCCAGCTTTCGTTGCGGGCGAGCGCCTGGCGCAGCGCGATGAAGTCGACTTCGCGGTCGTCCTTGGGGCCCTCGTTGAAGGCGGTGAACCCGGCGCGCGCCTCGGTCACCATGTTGAGCGCGAGCCAGGCGCGCGAATCCTCCTTGTTGCGGTTCCAGGCCTCGAGCTTGGGTTTGCGCAACTCCTCCAGCGTCTTGGTGGTGCAATCCGGGAAGGTGAGCAGGATCTTGGCGCACAGCTGCTCGACCCTGGCGTCGAGCGCCGACAGGTCCACCTGGCCCTTCGCCATCAGCGCCTTGCCGGCCTTGAGCGCCTCACCGGTCTTCGGCTTGCCGAACACCAGGCGGCCGAACTCGTCGTAGACGCGCGCCGTTTCCACCAGCGGGTTGGCGATGAAATGGCCGTCGACTTTCAGTCCCGGCGTGATGTCGGTGAGCATGCCCATGTGGTAGGCCTCGTGCGCCGAGAACGGCTCGCACAGCACGCAAGCGGCCATGGCGCGCTCGGCGCCGACCATCGCCGGCAGGAAATCGGTCGCGCCGCCGATCGGCGCCGAGCCGTGCTTGGGGCCTGCCTGGCCGAAGCGCGCCAGGTCCTGCGCCACGGAAAAGTCGCACGCCATGCCGATTTCCTGGCCGCCGCCGATGCGCATGCCGTTGACGCGCGCGATCACCGGCTTGTCGCAGGCGAGGATCGCCGACACCATGTCGTTGAAAAGGCGCATGTACTGGCGGTATTCCTGCGGGTGGCCAGCGTAATACTCGGCGTATTCCTTGGTGTTGCCGCCGGTGCAGAAGGCCTTGTCGCCCACCCCGGTGAACACCACGCTCGAGACATCGCGCGCGTTCGATACGTTGCGGAACGCAAGCGTCACGCCTTTCACCATGTCGGTCGTGTAGGAATTGAACTGCTGCGGGTTGTCGAGCCAGATCCAGGCGTTGTAGAGCCCGGGCGCGACGCTGCCATCGGGCGACCGTGCCGGGACTTTCTCGACTTTGACGCCGGGAACGGAGATTTCGGCGAGGTCGTGATTCTTGAGGATTGCGGCCATGGCGACTTTCCTTTCAGTTGGGGACGAGCACCACGCGCCTGGAAATTTCGCGCTGGTGCACGGCCTCGAAAATGCGGTTGATCTCGGCAAGCGGATGCGTCTCGACGAAGGGCTTCACCTGCACCTGGCCTTGCAGCACCAGGGCGAGCGCCTCGGGGTAGCGTTCCGGCGGGCAGCCCCAGTTGCCGATGGCGCGCGCATCGAACGCCATCAGGTTGGACAGTCGCAGCTCGATCTTGTCCATGGTGAATCCGACCACCGACAGGGTCGCACCGTGCACCAGCAGGGCGTACGCCGTGAGCTGGCCCGCCGCGGTGCCGGAGCACTCGAAGATCAGCCACTCGGTGGCGCGCAGCCCCTGCGCCTTGGCGAACGCGCCGATCGCGGCCTTGAGCGCCTTCGGGTCGCCATTGCGGGCGTTGAGCGTCAGCGCGGCACCGTACGGCCTGAGCGCTTCGAGCCTGCGCTCGTCGACGTCGATCGCCACGACCTTGGCGCCGGCCGCGGCGGCGATCTGCACGCAGTAGCCGCCGACCCCGCCCACGCCCACCACGACGGCGAGCACGCCCGGCGCAACGCCTGCGCGACGCACGGCCTCGTAAGGCGTGGTCAGCGCATCAGCCACCACCGAGACTTCCGCCAGCGCGAGTCCGGCCGCCGCGAGTTGGCCCTCATCGACCGGGCACAGCCCGCGCGCGGGAACGACGATGTGACTCGCGAAGCCGCCCTGGATGTCGTTGCCCGGCATCTTCTGCTGCCGGCAGATGGTGCCGTGGCCGCGGCGGCACAGCTCGCATTCACCGCAGGGCAGCACCGCCGGCACGATCACGGCGCGTCCCAGCCAGCTTTCGGCGCCCGGCCCGGCGCTCGCCACGCGCCCGCTCACCTCGTGGCCGAGCGCGAGCGGCAGCGCGTGATTGACGCGCACACCGTCGTAGAAGTAGCCCAGATCGGTGTGGCACACGCCGCAGCCCGCCACCGCCACCGCCACCTCGCCCGGCCCCGGCTGCGGCTCGAACGCGTGCCGCGCCATGGGCGCCTTCGGCGCCGTCATCATCCAGCGTGTCGCGCTTGCCGCCATCTGTTCAATCTCCGCCTATTGTGGTATTACAGTACCGCATTACCTATTTAGGGTCAATGCGGCAGATGCTGCCAGCGACCGCTCTTGCGTAGGGCTCAATAGATAGCGCGGACGAGGGGCTGCAGATTTGATCTGGCACAAAGAAATTGCAGGCCGTTCGGCGTAAATGGCGGCTTCTAGGAGGGGTGTGGTGTGACCCAGGCAGCCAAAGCTATGACCAGTGTGTCGGTCGCGCTCGCGGGCAGCGGCGGCGCGGGCGTGATGACGGCGGGCAACATGCTGCTTGAAGCGGCGGCACAGGCCGGCTATTACGGCCTCATGACGCGCTCCAGCGGCCCGCAGATCCGCGGCGGCGAAGCCGCAGCGATGTTGCGCATCGCCACCACGCCGTGTGACAGCGTGGACGACCGTTATCAGGTGCTGGCGGCGGTGGATTGGGGCAATGTCGCCCGCTTTGCCGCCGAGCTGCCGCTCGAGCGATCGAGCCTCGTGGTGGGCGATCCGGCGCAGGGCGAGCCACCCGAGGTGTTCCTGAAAAGCGGCGCGCGCTACGCGCCGGTGACGCTGAAAGCGATCGCCAGGAAGATCCCGGGCGGCTGGCCCAACATGGTCGCGCTCGGGCTGCTCGGCGGCCTGATCGGCCTGCCGAGCGCGGCGCTGCGCGCCGCGCTCGAGAAGTCGATGAAAAAAGGCGGCGACGCGCTCGCCGCGTCGCTCGCCGCCGTGCAGGCGGGCGTCGAGGAAGCCGCGAAACTCGGCGCCCGTTATCCGCTCGCGCCGGCGCCTGCGCGCTCGTCGCGCTGGCTCATCACCGGCAACCAGGCCGCCGGCTACGGCGCCATCCGCGGCGGCGTGCGCTTCGTCGCCGCCTATCCGATCACCCCGGCGACCGAGCTGCTGGAATGGATGGCACCGGCGCTGGAGCGCGTCGGCGGCACGCTGGTCCAGGCCGAGGACGAACTGGCCTCGATCAACATGATCCTCGGCGCATCGTACGGCGGCGTGCCCTCGCTCACCGCGACTTCGGGTCCCGGCCTTTCGCTCATGATCGAGGCGCTCGGCCTCGGCGTCGCGGCGGAGATCCCGATCGTGGTGGTGGACGTGATGCGCACCGGTCCCTCCACGGGCATCGCGACGAAAACCGAACAGGCCGACCTCAACCTCGCGATGTACGGTCTGCACGGCGACGCCCCGCACCTCGTGCTTGCGCCCAACTCGGTCGCCGATTGTCTGCTGACGACGCAATGGGCGACGCACCTGGCGGAAACGCTTCAAGTCCCGGCGATCGTGCTTTCGGACCAGTTCTTCGGTCAGGCGCGTGCCGTGGCCGAGCGGCCGGCAACCATTGCCTTCGCCGGCGCGCGCCAGCGCGCCGAGCCGAACGCGGCGGACTACAAGCGCTACGTGCTGACGCCCTCGGGTGTCTCGCCGATGGCGATTCCGGGAACGGCCGGCATCACCTACACGGCCGACGGGCTCGAGCATGGCGAGCGCGGCACGCCCTCTTCCTCCGCAGCCGATCACCTGGCGCAGATGGAGAAACGCGCGCGCAAGCTCGACTCGATCGATTACGGCGAGCATTGGGCGCAGATCGAAGGCGAGGGCGAGCTGGCAGTGATCACCTGGGGCTCCTGCACCGGCGCGGTGCGCGAGGCCTTCGCGCGTGCGAAGGGCGACGGCGTCTCCGGGCGCCTCCTGTCGCTGCGCCTGATGTCGCCGGCGCAGCCCGAGAAGCTGCGCCGCGCGCTCGAGGGCGTGAAGCGCGCCCTGGTGGTCGAACAGAGCTTCGGCGGCCAGTTCATGCGCTACCTGCGCGGCGAGTACGACCTGCCGTGCGAGCTGACCAGTTTCCGCAAGCCCGGGCCGCTGCCGGTGCGGCCCGACGAGATCCACCGCAAGATTCTCGAATGGAGCCGCGCATGAACGCGCCTGCGCCCGCGGCGAGCTTCAAGCCGCAGCAGTTCAAGTCCGACGTGAAGCCCGTGTGGTGCCCGGGCTGCGGCGACTACACCGTGCTCTCGTCGATCACCAAGGCGCTTGCCGCGCTCGAAGTGCGGCCGGAGAACGTCGCCGTGGTCTCCGGCATCGGCTGTTCGTCGCGCATTCCCGCCTACACCACCTGCTACGGGTTTCACGGCGTGCACGGGCGCGCGCTCGCCGCAGCCACCGGGCTCAAGGTGGCCCGCCCCGACCTCACGGTGATCGCGGCCGGCGGCGACGGCGACGGCTATTCCATCGGCGGCAACCACTTCCTGCACGCCTGCCGCCGCAACGTCGACCTGACTTACATCGTGATGGACAACCGCGTCTACGGCATGACCAAGGGGCAGCCCTCGCCCACCACCGAGCCGGACTGGGACTCGAAACTCTCGCCGCACGGCACGGGACTGCGCGAATTCCATCCGCTCGTGATCGCGCTCGCCTCGGGCGCCAACTTCATCGCGCGCGCCACCTCGAGCGATCCGAACGGCACCGCCGAGCTGATCGCGCAGGCCGTGCGCCACCCGGGCTTTTCTTTCATCGAGGTGCTCTCGCCCTGCGTCACGTTCCGGCCCGAGCAGCGCAGCTGGAAGGACATGGTGCACCCGGCGCCGGTGGCGCCGACCGACGATCCGGCGCGCGCCGCGCGCCGCCTGATGACCGATGACGGCTTCAACATTGGCGTGCTCTTCGCCGGGCATCGCAAGCCCTACCAGCCGGTGAAAAGCGCGACGCCCAGGAGCGTGGCAGAGCTTGCAGCGGAGTTCGTTCTATGAAATCCAGGAAAAGACCGGCGCGCAAGGCGGCGCGCGCGACGCCCAAGAAGCGCGTTTTGAGGCAGGCACCCAAGCGGGCCGCGAAAACCGGAAGGACGAAATCCGCGCGCAGCGGCGCGTACGCCGATTTCATGGTGCAGGCCTACGCCATGGAGAACGACGCGCGCGACCGCTACACCGAGTTCGCCGACCAGATGGAAGTGCACAACAACCGCGAAGTGGCCCAGCTGTTTCGCAAGCTCGCGCGCATCGAGGGCCTGCACGCCGAGCGGATCGTGAAGGAAATGGGCTGGCGCAAGCCGCCCTCGGCGGCCGAGGCCTGGATGTGGCGCCAGTCGGAAGCCCCCGAGTCAGTGCCCTCCTCGGGCGAGCTGCACTACCTGATGCAGCCGTACCATGCGCTCGAACTCGCGCTGCAATGCGAGCAGCGCGCGGCGAGCTTTTTCACCGGCATCACGCGCTCGACCGCGCCCGCCGACGTGAAGCGCATCGCGAAGGCCATGGCCGCCGACGAGCGCGACCATGTGCGGCTGATCCAGGACTGGATGAGGAAGGTCGAGAAACCGCACGCGGGCTGGGACATCGACCTCGATCCGCCGACTTACTCCGAGTGAGGCACGCCATGGACGTTTTGCTGCCCCAAGGCTGGGACGCACCGATCGGCTACGCCAACGGCATCGCCGTGCCGGCGGGGAAGATCGTGTTCGTCGCCGGGCAGGTCGGCTGGGACGAGCGCCAGAAGTTCCACTCCGAGGAAATCGCGCCGCAGTTCGAGCAGGCGCTGAAGAACATCCTCGCGGTGCTCGCGGAAGCCGGCGGCCGCCCCGAGCACATCTGCCGCATCACGGCTTACTGCTGCGACAAGCCGGCCTACCTCGCCGCCCGCTCCCAGCTCGGCCGCATCTGGCGCGCGCTCATGGGCAAGCACTATCCGTGCATGAGCATGATCTTCGTCTCCGACCTGCTCGACTCACCCGGCAAGATCGAGCTCGAGGCGACCGCGGTGCTGCCGCCGGCCGGCGCTACTTGAACTTGTAGTAGGCCTGGTTGAGGTAGGCGGCGACGCTTTCTTCTTGCTCGCCGTTCAGTTCCAGCTTGTTGCCGGCGTTGCAGCGCTGCACCCAGGCGAGCAGCGACTGCGTGCTCGAGACCTTGCGCTTGGCGCGTGTGAATACGCCCGAGCCGTCGCCGCCAAAGCGCGCCACGTGGCAGACGCTGCATTTCTCCTGCAGCACTTTCCTGCCGAGTTTCGGGTCGCCGAAAGGAAAGGCGTCGGACTGCGCGAAGACAGACGTCGTCGCAAAGAAGGCGGCGGCGATCAAGTGAACACGCTTCATGTCCTTACTCCCTCGCGGTCGGGTCCGTGCGGATCGGGCCGAGGAACCGGTTCACGCTCGAATTGACCGAGATCACGATATTGCGCACGCAACGAGTCTATAGGATGCGAAGGGCGCCGCATACCGCGCTCCCGGTCTGCGTTCTGGCTCGACCATGGAGGAACTGAATCATGATTAGAACCGCTGTTGCGCTCGTTGCCGTGTTTGGTCTCGCAAGCGCTGGCATCGCCGGCGAAGTGACTTATCGCAAGGACATCAGGCCGCTGTGGTTGAAAAAGTGTGCGCAATGCCATGGCGCCGAAGCGCCCTACCTGGGGGACTTCGAGGAAGACAAGAAGAAATTCGAGGCCATGTCCGTGGGACCGAGAATGGACACCTATGCTGATCTAGTTTTCTTCATCGGCTGGCCCGATACCGGCGCCGTCATGAGACGGCTCGATGACGGCAGGAGCACGAGTGACGGCAAGCCGGGGAATATGCACACGTACCTCGGCGAAACGGACGGAGAACGCCAGAAAAACCTCGATCTATTCAAGCAGTGGGTGGGCAAAGACGCCTGGAAACTCAACCGCTGGAAAGCGCGAGGCAAGGTGCCGGCCATCACCAAGGAAGACCTGGACAGGATCGAAGCGAAATACTAGCAACGCCTTGGTCTCGGGAACGGCGCAATGCTCGCGTGGGCTAAGACCTGGCCGCTTGTGGCGGGGCTGCCGCTTTGCCTGCTTGCTGGCGCAGCCTGCCCCGCGCAGGACTGGAATGCCGATACCCTCACCGGGGATTGGGGCGGGGTACGCAGCCGGCTGAGCGACCAGGGCGTCACTCTGGAAGTCGTGCTCAGGGCGGATCTCCTGTCGAATCTGTCCGGCGGACGCAAGCGCGGCAGCCGGTACCTGGACAACTGGGATTTCAAGCTCAAGGCGGACGCGCATAAGCTCTGGGGCTGGCCCGACACCACGGCCTACCTCCATGTCATCAGCAACCACGGCGGCCGGTTCCACGATGAGCGTGTCGGCTGCTTCATGGGCGTGGACAACATCGAGGTGCACACGAATACGACGCAGGTCTTCCACGGATGGCTGGAACGGCGTTTCCTTGATGAGCAATTCTCGATCCTGGCGGGGCTGTACCCGGTCGATTCGGAGTTCTACGTGACCGATGCGAGCGGGGTTTTCCTTCATTCGAGCGCCGGCATGGCGGCGGAGGTGGCGCAGACCGGCGTCAACGGACCCTCGATCTTTCCCATCAGTGCCTTTGGCATTCGCGCCAAGTGGCGGCCGACGCCGAAGCTCTATGTTCAGGCGGCCCTGGCAGACGGGGTTCCCGGTCACCCCGACAAGCCTCGCGGCACCCATATTCGTTTCGCTCGCGGCGACGGCTCGTTTGCGCTGGTTGAAATCGGATTGCGTCCGGCCGAAGTCGATGTCGAGCCGCTGAGACCGGAAAGGGGTGTGCCCCAGGAGCCCGCGATACGGGCCCACGAGAAGTATGAAGCGATCAGCAAGTACGCCGTCGGCTACTGGCGCTATACGCCGCGTTTCGACGACCTCACCGACATCGACGCGCTTGGCAACCGGGTTCGGCGGATCAATCGCGGCGCCTACTTCCTCGCCGAGCAGACCGTGTACCGCGAAACGGACGATTTATCGCAGGGCCTGGCGCTGTTCTTGCGCTACGGCGTGGCGAGCGGCGACGTCAATACGCTCGACTATTCCTACAGCATCGGAGTGCGTTACAAGGGCCTGCTGCCCGGCCGGGACGAGGACGAACTCGGCATCGCGCTGACGCGCGGTCACGCGGGCGCGAAGTACCGGCGGGCCGCCGCAACGCCATCGGCGCGCGGCGAAACCGCGCTCGAAATCACCTATCGCGCCAGGCTCACACCGTGGCTCGCGATTCAGCCCGGCGTGCAGCGCATCGCCGACCCGGGCTTCAGTCCCGCGCTGCGCGATGCCTGGATTGCGGGAACGCGTTTCGAGATCGCATTCTAGTCACTCGACCGTCACCGACTTCGCCAGATTCCGCGGTTTGTCCACGTCCGTGCCGCGCGCCAGGGCCGTGTGATACGCGAGCAGCTGCAGCGGCACCACGTGCAGGATCGGCGACAGCAGCCCGTAATGCTCGGGCAGGCGGATCACGTTCACCCCCTCGGACGAGGCGATGCGCGTTTCAGCGTCGGTGAGCACGTACAGTTCGCCGCCGCGCGCGCGCACTTCCTGCATGTTCGACTTGAGCTTTTCCAGCAGCGCGTCGTTCGGCGCCACCGTCACCACCGGCATTTCGGCAGTGACGAGCGCGAGCGGCCCGTGCTTGAGTTCCCCCGCCGGGTACGCCTCGGCATGGATGTAGGAGATTTCCTTGAGCTTGAGCGCGCCCTCGAGCGCAATCGGATAGTGCAGCCCCCGGCCGAGAAACAGTGCATGGTCCTTGGTCGCGAAGCGCTCGGACCACGCCATCACCTGCGGCTCGAGGGCGAGCGCGGCGGCGAGCGCCTTCGGCAGGTGGCGCAGGCGCCTGACGTGCTGCTGCTCGTCCTGAGCCGGGAGCCGGCCGCGCAGCTTCGCCAGCGTCATCGCGAGCAGGAACAGCGCCACGAGCTGCGTCGTGAACGCCTTGGTGGACGCGACCCCGATCTCGACGCCGGCGTGCGTGAGGAAGGCGAGCTGCGTTTCGCGCATCATGGCGCTCGTCGCGACGTTGCAGATCGCGAGCGTGCTCGATTGGCCGAGCGCGCGCGCATGGCGCAGCGCGGCCAGCGTGTCGGCGGTTTCGCCGGATTGCGACACCACCACCACCAGCGCGTCGGGGTCAGGCACGCTGTCACGGTAGCGGTATTCGCTCGCAATCTCGACCTGCACCGGCAGCCGGGCGAGCGATTCGATCCAGTACTTGGCGGTAAGCCCCGCGTAATAGCTCGTGCCGCACGCGAGTACCAGCACCGATCTTGCGCGCTGCAGCGCAGCGGCGGCGTCGGCACCGAAAAGCGTCGGCAAGACGGACGCCACGCTTTCCAGCGTGTCTGCCACGGCCTGCGGCTGCTCGAAGATCTCCTTCTGCATGAAGTGCCGGTACGGCCCGAGCTCCACCGCGCCGCTTCCGGCCCTGACGATGCGCGTCTCGCGCGTGACGGGCCGGTCGGCC